>NZ_JAKMQS010000006.1:0-125146 GCF_025771685.1 Campylobacter sp. IFREMER_LSEM_CL2194 | reverse complement strand
GTTGAAGTAAGTAAATGGTAGATTTAGCAGGTGTGGTTTGTTAATGAAAATAAAAACTCTTTTTTAATATTTTGAATATAATTTGCCAAAAAAACACTTGGGAGTAAAAAACAAATGGTGCCCGAGGTCGGACTCGAACCGACACAAGGTTGCCCTTACCAGATTTTGAGTCTGGCGCGTCTACCAGTTTCACCACTCGGGCTTTTTAAGATTTTAAATTAAAAATATAGAATGTGAAATTATACTAAAAAAAAATTAAAGCAATATAAAAATATTTATATAGTAAATTAAAATATCTTTAAAATTGGAACTTTTTTTGCTTGCAAATAATTAAAAAATTTATTTGCGGAGCAAAATAATGAGAATTAGTAACCAGTATAACTACTACACTTCTATACAAAATTACACGGATGGTCAGTCTTTACTTAATAAATATAATTTGCAATTGCAAACAGGTCAGCTTATACAGCACTCTTGGGAAAATGCTAATATTTATATTAACGGTTCAAGATTAGAATATGAGATGGCAAATATAGGTCAGATTATTCAAGGAACGCAAGCAGCGCAAGAAATGGCAAAAAATACAGATACAGCTTTAAAAAATATCACAGAGCTTTTGGAAAAATTTAAAACACTTTTAGTAAAAGCTTCTAGTGATGGAAATTCTCAAACTTCAAGAGAAGCTATAGCAAAAGAGCTTAAACTTGTAAGAGATTCTATTGTAAATATTGCCAATACTAGCATTAATGGGCAGTATTTGTTTGCAGGATCAAATAGTGCTAATATACCTTTTGATAAATATGGAAACTATACTGGCAATAAAGATAACATTTTTGTAGTTAGTGGTGCTGGCACGCAAATTCCTTATAATATACCTGGTTGGGATTTATTTTTTAAACCTGATTCAAATATAAATAAAATCATTTCAACAAATGTTTCTTTCACTGATGCTCGTTATCCGGATAAAAAAGAATATTTAACAGGAGAGTCTAAATTTTCGCATTTAATAGGCCAAAATTATGTTCAAAATGGCAAACTTGATCCTGATAAAAATTTCGAAGATAGTTATGATGATAAACTTCCTTTTCCACACTCATCAATGTATATTCAAGGCGTTAGACCCGATGGAACAAGTTTTAAAGCCACTTTGGATATAGATCCTGACGCTAAAATTGAAGATGTTTTAGAAAATATTGGAAAGCTATATGGTAATACAGAGGGAAATGAAGTTGTTAAGGTCGCATTGAATGATAGTGGCCAAATAGAAATAAAGAGTTTAAAAGAAGGAAGTAGTTCTTTAGATTTTCATGCAGTTGCCATGACACCACAACTTCAAGACGCAGAGCAAATTAAAGCCTTAAGTGAGGCTGCTCAAAGAGAAGGTATCGGCATGGACGAAGTTACCAATCGCATTATGCAAGCAGCGCATAATGGAGATTTAAATAATACTAAAAGTCCAGTAACTGTGGAAGTTGGTGGTGAGCAATTTACTGTTGATATTTACAAAACAGACTTTATAAAAAGCAATATCAATGGTAATAAAACCAATGGAGCTGATTTTGATGTGCCTTTTGAAAAAGATGGCAATACTGTTTTTGGAAATGTTTCTCAAGTGATTAAAGGCACTAGTGAGTATGCTACTGATAGTACAAAATTAAGCGAAGTCGTTGCAAATGCTAATGGTAGTATGGATGGCCAACAACTTCAAATGGAAATTACTTCTAGAAGCGGTCAAAAATATAATGTAACTATTGATTTAGAAAATTCTACTGTAAGTTATCCTGATCCAAATAATCCGGGTCAAACCATAAGTTTTCCTATTACACATTCTCAGTATAATGAAGCAACGGGAACTTCAGTGGGTATGCAAACAAGACCTGAAGATATTACTTATGGTCAGTTAAATGATATTATAGGTATGTTTGCAAGCGATAATGTTCCTACAGCAACTATTACTCCAAATGCAAACGGAACTATTAATAATAATGATTTTCAAACTATCCAACAAGACATAGCTGATTCCAAGGGTTTTGTTGAAGTTAGTATGGACTATAAAGGTCGTATAAGTATTACTGACAAATTTTCAACTAATACAAATATAGGTCTTACCATCAAAGATTCAAATTCAAATAGCGGCTTTCCCCCAGCAGGAGAAGTAAGCAATGGTTCAGGTTTTGTATTTAGTGCAAATAATTCTTTAACTATCGATGATCCAAATATTGATTTGATTAAAGATTTAGATGAGATGATAGATGCAGTTTTAAATGGTAGTATGAGGGCTGATTCAGAAGGAAGTGATCCTAGAAATACAGGTTTACAAGGAGCATTAGAAAGGATTGATCATTTACAAGATCATGTTAGAAAAATGCAAACAACCATAGGAGCTTATACTAACAATATAGAAGAAACAAACAAAAGAATGACTTTTTTAAATGTTAATGTTGCTTCTATAAAAAGTGGTGTGACTGATGCTGATTATGGGCAAACATATATGATGTTTATGCAAACTATGGTTTCTTATCAAGCTATGCTTTCAGCTACTTCTAAAATTTCTCAAATGAGTTTATTAAACTACTTATAATTTTTGATATAATAGCTTTTTTCTTTATAAAGGATGTGTTATAAAAAAAGAAGCTATTTTTATCATTTCTAATATTTTTATTTTTTATTTTTGTCTAAGTGCTTTGATACCTGATCAAGCTTTAGTAAGTATTATAGGATACTCTTTAGCAAAACTTAGCTATTTTTTATTTGGCTCATTGACTAAATTTTATCCTTTTGTCTTTTTTTGGTTTAATTATCTTTTATATAAAAATGATTATAACTTTGAACTTATTGAGCGTAGATTTAGTGTAGCTATCTTTACTTGCATTTTTGCTTCGCTTATTTTTGCTTCAGTATTTTTGCAAGATAAAGGTTATATAGCTTCTGCTATGTTTGTGATTTTAGATGGACTTTTTGGAAAAATAGGTAGCTTAATCTTGGTGATTTTGCTTTTAGCTTTTGCTTTTAGTATTTCTTTTCCGCAAATTATCAAAGAAGTGTTTAAAATAGATCTTGATTTTGATTTTTATTTAAAACTCGAAACTTTAATTAAAAATAAAATTTTTGGCTTTTTTGGTGGTGATAAGTATGAAAATGAAACCAAAGAAGAGCAAGAAAAACTTAAGCAAGAGCTTTTAATTAAAGAAAAAAAAGAAGAACTCATTGAGAAAGAAGAGTTACCAAAACAAGAGGTTCAAGAAAATAAAAAATTCAATCTTGAAGATTTGAAAAATCAAGAATTAGAAGAAGTGATAATTAGTGAAGAGGATAAAAAATTAAGCTCAAGTTATATTCATGAGCTTTCAGAGCCTATTGCAAGTTTTGCTCAAAAAGCTAGTCAAATAAATATAAAGGAAGATGAAATGACCCCTGAAGAGTATTTGTCAAAATATAAAAATAATAGTGAAGATATTTATACTCAAACTTTAAAAAGTAAAAATTTAGATGAGCCAAGTTATAAAAGACGTAATATGGACTTAAATGAAAACAAAGAAGAAGTGATAGAAGAAAATTCTTTATTTGCCAAAGAGCTTAAAGAGCGTGAGCAAATGCTGCAAAAAGCTAAATTGCTAGAAGAGTATAAAGCTTTACAAAAAGAAAAAATTTTAGAAGAACTTAATGAGGATTTTAAAAAAATTGAAGAATTAAATGCTATAGAAGCACAAAAAGAAGCTGAGTTTAAAAAAATTCAAAATAAAACTAGCTTTTTAGGGGTGAAAGATTTTAAAGATGAAGATTTTATTCCGCAAAATGAAGTAAAAGAACTTGATTTTAGTGAAGATGATTTTGCTAAGCCTGTTAGTATAGAAGAACTAAGAGGTAAAAGAAACTATGAAAGTCCTTTTGTGGTAGAAGAAGTACAAATTGAAGTTAAAGAAGAAAAAGTTCCATTTGAAATTACTCAAGAGCCTATAGTGGAAGTAGTAGAAAACAAAACACACCATTCTATCACTAATGAAGTGAGTGAAAATAAAGCTTTATTGAAAGATCTTGATTTTGGAAATTTTGAAAAACCAAAAGATTTTTCTTTACCACCTTTAGATTTTTTAACCATGCCAAAAGAAGGCAAAAGTGAAATCAATGAAGAAGAAATCGATAGAAAAATTTATGATTTATTGGAAAAATTAAGACGCTTTAAAATAGGTGGCGATGTAGTTAGAACTTACACAGGTCCTGTTGTAACTACTTTTGAATTTCGTCCAGCAGCAGATGTTAAAGTGAGTAAAATTTTATCTTTACAAGATGATTTGGCTATGGCTTTAAAAGCTCAAACTATAAGAATTCAAGCTCCAATCCCAGGTAAAGATGTAGTAGGAATTGAAGTCCCAAATGAAAAAATCGATACGATTTACTTAAGAGAAATTTTAGAAAGTGAGGTATTTAAAAATTCTAGCTCACCTTTAACTATAGCTTTAGGTAAGGATATAGTAGGTGATCCTTTCATCACAGATCTTAAAAAGCTTCCTCATCTTTTAATAGCAGGAACTACAGGAAGCGGTAAAAGTGTGGGTATAAATTCTATGCTTTTATCTTTGCTTTATAGAAATTCACCAAAAACCTTAAGACTTATGATGATAGATCCAAAAATGCTTGAATTTAGTATTTATAATGATATACCACATTTACTTACACCGGTAATTACTGATCCTAAAAAGGCGGTAAATGCTTTATCAAATATGGTAGCTGAAATGGAACGCAGGTATCGTTTGATGGCTGAAGCAAAAACTAAAAATATAGAAAATTACAATGAAAAAATCAAAGAACAAGGTGGGAAAATCTTACCATTTATTGTAGTGATTATCGATGAGTTGGCTGATTTAATGATGACTGCGGGTAAGGATGTTGAGTTTTATATAGGTCGTTTAGCGCAAATGGCAAGAGCAAGTGGAATTCACTTAATCGTAGCTACACAACGCCCTTCAGTAGATGTTGTTACTGGGGTTGTAAAAGCAAATTTACCAAGTAGAATTTCTTATAAAGTAGGGCAAAAGATAGACTCTAAGGTTATTTTAGATTCTATGGGTGCTGAAAGCTTACTAGGGCGCGGGGATTGTTTATTTACCCCTCCTGGTATGAGTGGCTTAGTGCGTTTGCATGCGCCTTTTGCAAGCGAAAATGAAATAGAAAATATAGTAGAGTTTTTAAAAGCTCAACAAGTAGTAGAATATGATGAGAGCTTTTTAAAAGATGATAGCCAAGATGGAGCTTATAAAAGAAGTGAATTTGATGATGGAGATTTAGATGAGCTTTATGAAGAAGCAAAGGCTGTAATCTTAGAAGATAGAAAAACTAGTATTTCTTATTTGCAAAGACGTTTGAAAATAGGCTACAACCGCGCAGCAAATATCATAGAACAACTTTCACAAACAGGTGTTTTAAGCGAACCTGATGCAAAAGGGCAAAGAGAAATTTTATAATTAATTTCTTATTGCCTTATTATGATCTTTTAAAGTAGAGGTAAAAATATGCTTATTAGTTTTTTTATCCCTTACAAAGTATAAATATTCTGTTTTAGCAGGAAAAATAGCTGCCTTGATAGCTTCAAATGAAACATTACATACAGCTTCTTTTGGTATGCCATTAAATTTATAAGTGTTATAAGAACTATTATCTGATCTTATTCTTTGTGGAGTGATTTTTTCATGAGAGTATTTTCCATAATTTAATGTCCCATCCATTTGAAGCTTCATGCCTTTTCTTAAACGATTTCTAATCACAGATGAAACTATAGGCATTTCTTCATTACTCGCTGCTTCTTTTTGTATAATGGAAGCTATGATGATATACTCATGCCATTTTTTTTCATTATATTCTCTAAAAATTTTATAAGAAAGTTTTTTAAATTCACTTATAGAGTAAGCCAAAAGATATTTTACCAAAAGCTCTTCTGTGATACCTTTTGGAATTTTATAAGTTTCAGGAAAAAGCATACCTTCTTTAAAAGGGCTTTGTTTATAAAATTCCTGCATTAAGATTTTAACATTTAAATTTAACTTCGGTGCTAATTCTTCAAAGAAAATTTCAGTCGTTTCTCCAGGAATTAAAGTAATAGTTTCAAGCGCTGCCTTAGCGACGGTAAGCTTATGTAAAAATTCAGCTCTATTTAGTTCTTTTGTGCCTATATTTATCCAGCCAGATTGTGGATGGCCCAAAAAATATAAAGTATATTTATCAATACTGCTCATTTTATAGTTATTTTTATCTAATTGCGTTATAATCTTGCTAACAGAACCTTGTGGTATAAAAACTACAGAGTTTGTTTTTATAGGTAAAAGTAGATAATAAAAAATGGATAAAAGAAAAATTAAAATCAAGTCACAACATATTAAAAAAATTCTTAAATTTTTAGCATTACCTATGATACTTTTCATTGCTTTGTTTATTTACCTCAAAAATGGAATTTATATAGAAAAATTAGAATTTTCTTCTATTAATTTAGAGAAATTATATATTAAATTAGATAAAAAACTCATTTTAAATGCTAAAAAAGTCGTAGTAAATTCTCAAAGTCAAAGTGCTCAAAATGAAACTAGCGCAAGTAAAGCTGTGCAGCTTATCAAAGATGTAAAATATATTTATTGGTTTTTTCAAGAAATCAATATTGATGAAATGTTTGTCAATAACTATCCTGTGGAGTTAATTTATAAAAATAATTTATTTTTTGTAAACAGTAAAAATCTTTTAGTAAAAGTGAATTTAAAAATTAGTGATAAAAATATACAAGCTAATATTGATAATTTTCTTTTAAAAGATCATAATCTTAGCATAATTGGCTCCTTGCTTATTAATCCTAAGACAAAATTTTATACTTTTAAAGGTAAAATCGATAGTGACTTTTTAAAAAGTGATGTTAAATTTTCACTCAAAAGAGAAGAGATTGCTTATGAATTAGAAAATATCAGTTCAAATAATATTTCGCAAATTTTTGATATTTTAATAGAAAATGGAGTGCATTTGCCTTCTAATCTTGCTCTTTGGGTGGGTGGTAAGGTAAAGGCTGATTTTTATTTTATAGAAAAATTAAGCGGTTTTGCAGACTTTGGAAAGCATAGATATTATTTAAACGATATCAATGCCAAAGGTTATGTAAATAATTTAAAAGTAGTTTTAGATAAAGGCATAGATCCTATCGTAAGTCCTTTTGTAAGACTTGAATTTGCTAAACAAAGACTTGATTTTATTTATGATGATTTACGTTTTAATAATTATGATTTAACTCAAAGTCAAATTTATATAGATAATATGCTAAATGAAAAAGCTGGAATTTATATACGCATTAAAAGTGATAATGCTAGAGCTGATTATAGGGTTAATAAAATTTTGCTTTTATATGATATAAAATTACCATTTTTGCAAAATAATGGTGTCACAAAGACTGATTTAACACTGAAAATTCCTTTTGATCATCCTGAGAAAATTACTTATAATGGTAGTTTTAATATTATTAATTCAAATATAAATATAAGTGATTTTAAGATAACTCAAGCAAATCTTACTTTAAAAAAAGATAAGCTAGATATACAAAATGCAAGCGTGCAAAGTAGTATGATTAATGGTGATTTTAATGCAAGTGTTGATTTGAAGCAAAAAAAAGGTGATTTTAAAACCATTATAACAAACTTAGAACTACCACAAGATAGCTTAAAAATGGAAAATAAATTTCTTGATTTAAGCCTTGATTTTGATAAAAATATTAGTTTATATAATAAAGAATTTACCACAACTTTAAATTTTGATCAAGGTATGTCTGTTTATGTTGAAAAACTTGCAAAATATAAAAATTATTCTAAATTAATGCAAAAAAATAAAGTGCATGATGGGGAATTATCTTTAAATACTTTAAATTTCCAAGATTTTAATGTAGATATTAATAATACTACTTTTGAATCATTTTTGCTCTATAAAGATAATAATCCTTATGAATATGATAGTTTTAATATAAAAATAAAAGGTAATGATTTTAATTTAACTAGTGCAAGTGGTAGTATTTTTGCACAAAAAGACAATGATGATGTAAATATTACTTTAAATAATATTAATTTATTGATTTCTCAACAAGATACGGAAAATACTTTAGATACTCTTGAAAATTCAACTTATAATATTAGTGGTAAAAATATAGATTTGATTTTAAAAGATTTTAATAAAACCTTAGATTTTGATCAATTTGACGCTAAAATTAAAAAAGATTCCGTAAAAGCTTGGGCAAATAGAAATGAATCTAGATTTGATTTTTTGTTTAAAGAAAATCAAATGCAAATTAGAGCTTTAAAAATGGATGATGATTTTCTAAACACCTTTATGCGCCAAAATGTTTTTGAAAAAGGTGAGTTTAATCTTTATGTAGATGGCAATAGTACTGATTTTTTCAAAGGTAAGTTCTTATTTAAAGATACTTATTTAAAAGATTTAAAATTTCATCAACAGCTTTTAAGTTTTATTGATACCATACCTAGTTTAATTTTATTTAAGGCGCCTACCTTTAATGAAAAAGGCTTTAGTGTTGAAAATGCTGGTATAAGTTTTAATCGTAAAAAAGATCTTTTTGAAATAGACGCACTTAATTTTAATGGTGATAGTGCAGATGTGTTAGGTCAAGTTAAAATCAATTTAAGAAGCAATCAAGTGGATGGTTTATTAGAACTTAGAACGCTAAAATCAGCCAGTTCGGTTATTTCCAAAGTTCCAATTATCAATCAAATTATATTAGGTAAAGATAGGCAAATTAGTACACAAATTAAATTAAGCGGAACAGTGGATGAACCTGAATTTAAGACCCAGCTTATTGCACAAAGCTTGCAACTTCCTTATCATTTAATTAAAAATATTTTTGAATTACCAGCTAATTTAGTGAAATAAACGCAAAAAGGAGAAAAAATGAAAATCACTATCATAGGCGCAGGAAATGTTGGTGTAAGTACTGCTTATGCTTTGATTTTAAGAGAGTTGGTTGATGAGCTTGTTTTGATTGATATTAATAAAGATTTGCTTTTTGCTAGAGAATTGGAATTAAGTCAGAGCATAGCTGCTTTTAATTTTGATATTAAAATAACTTGCACGGATGATTATGCGCACTCAAAAGATTCTCAAGTGGTTGTTTTTAGTGCGGGAGTAGCTAGAAAAGAAGGTCAAAGTAGGGATGAGCTTTTTGCTATTAATGCTAAAATTATGTTTGAGTGTGCCAATAATATTAAAAAATTTAACAACGATCCTTTGTTTATTATAGTAAGCAATCCTGTAGATTTTTTACTTAATGCTCTTTATGAAAGTAAATTATTTTCATCAAAAAAAATCATTGCTATGGCAGGTGTTTTGGATAATGCTAGATTTAAATATGAAGTTGGTAAAAAATTAAATATAAAAACTTCTTGTATAGATACTAAGCTTATAGGTTTTCACAATGATAGCATGGTTTTAGTAAAATCTCAAAGTAAAGTTCAAAACAAAGCATTAAATGAGGTTTTAAATGAATATGATCTTGCTCAAATAGAACAAGAAGTTAAAACCGGTGGTGCTAAAATTATTAAACACTTAAAAACTTCAGCATATTTAGCCCCTGCAAGTGCTTGTGTGAGGATGATAGAGGCTTTAAAAAGTGGAGAATTTTTACCAATATGTGTAATTTTAGATGGAGAATACGGCATAAAAGAAAAAGCTTTTGGTGCTATGGCAAGGATAAGTCTTGATGGGGTGCTTGAAATTTTGGAGTTAAAATTAGACAATCAAGAACAAATTGCATTAGAAAATTCTCTCATTCAGTATAATTATAAATAATTTTTAGGAGTTTTTTACTCCTAATGTTACTTTGCGTTATAAATACCTATTTGTTTTACTTTATATTTTAAATAATATTTACTCATGCTATAAATTCGCTATAATAAAAAGTTTGTTTTAAAAATAACTTTTGATAAAAAATCATTAAAAATAACAAAAAATTAGAAAGGAATTTTAATGGTAGCCCCAGAAAATACACCGGTTTGGGTTGATGAAGCAAGATGTAAAGCTTGTAATATCTGTGTTAGCTATTGTCCAGCTGGAGTTTTAGCAATGAGAGATGAAATCAGTGCAGTTTTAGGACAGATGATAGAAGTGGTTCATCCTGATTCTTGTATAGGCTGTAGTGAATGTGAAAGTCACTGCCCTGATTTTGCAATTTTTGTTGCAAAAAGAGATGAGTTTAAATTTGCAAAGCTTACGCCAGAAGCCAAAGAAAGAGCACAAGCTGTTAAAGAAAATAAATATAAAAAATTAAACGCATAGGAAAAACAATGAGAGAAGTGATATCAACAGGTAATGTTTTAGTAGCAAAAGCTGCGATTGATTGTGGCTGTAAATTTTTTGGTGGTTATCCAATTACCCCAAGTTCTGAAATAGCACATGAATTAAGCCATATGCTACCAAAAAATGATGGTACTTTTATACAAATGGAAGATGAAATTTCAGGTATTAGTGTGGCTTTGGGTGCTTCTATGAGTGGTGTTAAGTCTATGACAGCAAGTAGTGGACCTGGAATTTCTTTAAAAGCTGAGCAAATTGGTTTGGGTTTTATAGCTGAAATTCCACTAGTAATTGTAAATGTTATGAGAGGTGGTCCATCCACTGGTCTTCCAACAAGAGTTGCACAAGGAGATTTGTTTCAAGCAAAAGCTCCAACACATGGAGATTATGCAAGTATAGCTTTAGCTCCTGCTTCATTAGAGGAAGCTTACACTGAAACTATTAGAGCTTTTAATTTAGCTGAAAAATACATGACTCCGGTATTTTTGCTTTTAGATGAAACCATAGGACATATGAATGGTAAGGCTAAATTACCTGATTTAGAAGAATTAGAAATTATTAACCGTAAAAAATTTACAGGAGATAAAAAAGATTATAAACCTTATGCGGCAGGGGAAAATGAAGCTGCTACACTAAATCCTTTCTTTGAAGGTTATCGTTATCATATCACAGGACTTCATCATGGAGATATAGGTTTTCCAACTGAAGATGGAGCGATAGTAGATAAAAATATGAAAAGATTGTTTGGTAAGATTAAAAATAATACCGATGAAATTTGCACTTATGAAGAGTTTATGTGTGATGATGCGCAGTTTTTAATCATTGCTTATGGTAGTGTTGCAAGATCTGCTAAAGAAGCTATCTTAAGACTTAGAGAAGAGGGTTTAAAAGTAGGGCTTTTTAGACCTATCACGCTTTATCCAGTAGCTGAGAAAAAAATAGCTCAAGTGGTATCTAAATTTGAAAAAGTTATGGTTAGCGAGCTTAATATGGGGCAATATTTAGAAGAAATTCAAAGAGTAAGCAAAAGAGATGATTTTATTAGCTTACACCGTGCAAATGGTCGCCCTATAACCCCAAGTGAAATTATTGCTAAAGTAAAGGAGAATATGTAAAATGGCTTTTAATTACGATGAATATTTAAGAGTGGATAAACTTCCAACACAATGGTGCTGGGGTTGTGGGGATGGAGTTGTTTTAAAAGCTATTATTAGGGCTATTCAAAAACTTGGCTGGAATATGGATGATGTTTGCTTAGTTTCTGGTATAGGTTGTAGTGGTAGAATGAGTTCTTATGTAAATTGTAATACAGTGCATACTACCCATGGTAGAGCTATTGCTTATGCAACAGGGATTAAACTGGCAAATCCTAAAAAACATGTAATCGTAGTAAGTGGGGATGGTGATACTTTAGCAATTGGTGGAAATCACACTATCCATGGATGTAGAAGAAATATAGATTTAACTCATATTTTAATTAATAATTTTATTTATGGTCTTACAAATTCACAAACTTCACCAACTACCCCACAAGGTTTTTATACTGTTACTGCTCAAGCAGGTAATATAGATCCAAATTTTGACGCTTGTGAGCTTACTAAAGCTGCTGGGGCTTCTTTTGTAGCAAGAACAAATGTTATTGAGGCAAATAAACTTGAAAATATCATTTTTAAAGCTTTATCACACAAAGGTTATAGTTTTGTAGATGTATTTTCAAACTGCCATATTAATCTTGGTAGAAAAAATAAAATGGGTGAAGCTGTAAGCATGCTTGATTGGATTAAAAATCGTTGTGTGGATAAGTCTAAATTTGAACAATTAGACTATGAGCAAAGAGCAGATAAATTCCCTACAGGAATTTTGCATCAAGATGAAAGTAAAACAGAATATTGTGAGGCTTATGAAGAAGTTAGAAGAGCCTTGAAAGAAAAAAGAATGGTTGATTTAGGAGCATTAAAATGAAATATCAATTAAGATTTTGCGGTGAAGGTGGACAAGGGGTTATCACTGCAGGTGAAATTTTAGCTAAAGCTGCCATTAAAGAAGGATGCAATGCTTTTAAAGCTTCTACTTATACTTCTCAAGTTAGAGGTGGACCAACTAAGGTTGATATTATCATTGATGAAAGTGAAATCTTTTTTCCTTATGCAGTAGAAGGTGAAGTTAGTTTTATGCTTTCAACTGCTGATAAGGGTTATCATAGTTTCAAAGATGGTGTTTGTGATGGCGGTGTTATAGTTGTAGAGCCAAATTTAGTTCATCCAAGCAAAGAAGATTATGCTAGATGGAAAATTTTTGAAATTCCTATTATTACTATAGCTAAAGAAGAAGTAGGTAATGTAGCCACTCAATCAGTTGTTGCTTTAGCTATAGCTGCTTATATGAGCAAATGTATTGATATTGATGCGTTAAAACAAACTATGCTTGATATGGTACCTGCAAAAACTAAAGAAGCAAATGCAAAAGCTTTTGATTTAGGTATAGAATACGCTAAAAAAGCACAAGTAGTTTCTTGATTTTTCAAGAAACTCTCCTTATAAAATAATATTTATTAAATTATCGTTATAATATTTTCCATTTTAAGCAAAAAGGTAAAATAATGAAAGAGCTAAATGGCTCGCAAATGATTTGTGAAGCATTAAAAGAAGAAAATGTTAAAGTAGTTTTTGGTTATCCTGGTGGTGCGGCTTTAAATATTTATGATGAAATTTATAAGCAAACTCATTTTAAACACATTTTAGTTAGACACGAGCAAGCAGCCTTACATAGTGCTGATGCTTATGCTAGAATGAGTGGTGAGGTTGGTGTGGCAGTAGTTACAAGTGGACCTGGTTTTACCAATACAGTTACAGGCTTGGCTACTGCTTATAGTGATTCTATACCTTTAGTTTTAATTTCAGCTCAAGTTGCAAATTCTTTAATAGGAACCGATGCTTTTCAAGAAATCGATGCTATAGGTATTTCAAGGCCTTGTGTAAAACATAATTATTTAGTAAAAAATATTGAAGAATTACCTAAAATTTTAAAAGAAGCTTTTTATATTGCAACCACAGGTAGAAAAGGGCCTGTGCATATTGATATACCTAAAGATGTTACTGCTGCTATAGGTAAATGGCATTATCCTAAAGAAATTTCTATGAAAACTTACAAGCCAACCTATAAAGGAAATATCAAGCAAATTAAAAAATTAGTAAGTTTGATTAAAAATGCTCAAAAACCTTTATTTTACCTAGGTGGAGGTTGTGTGGCTTCTAATGCTAGTGATGAATTAAGAGAATTAATTCATTTTTGTCAAATTCCTGCAGTTGAAACTTTGATGGCTCTAGGGACTTTAAGAAGTGATGATAAGCTTAATTTAAAAATGGCAGGTATGCATGGGAGTTATTGTGCAAATATTGCTTTAAGTGAGTGTGATTTGCTCATTGCTGTGGGTGCTAGGTTTGATGATAGGATTACTGGTAAAACAAGTGAGTTTGCCAAGGGTGCAAAAATCGTTCATATTGATATAGATCCAAGCTCTATTTCTAAAATCATCGAAGCGCATTTTCCTATAGTTGGGGATATTAAAAGTGTTATTTTAGATACCTTAGAAGAATTAAAAAAAGAAAGTTTTGATAATACAAAATACCAAGAATGGTTTAAAACTTTACAAAGATATCAACAGTTATATCCTTTAATCTATGAAGATAGTGATGAAGTTTTAAAACCTCAATGGGTTATAGAAGAATGTGCTAGATTAGCTCCTGATGTAAGGATAATTACTGATGTAGGGCAACATCAAATGTGGGTAGCACAATTTTATCCTTTTAATTATGCAAGACAACTTGCAACAAGCGGTGGGCAAGGGACTATGGGTTATTCTTTACCAGCTGCGCTTGGAGCTAAATTAGCTGTGGGTGAAGAAATGGTGGTAAATTTTGTAGGTGATGGTTCTTTTTTAATGAATATCCAAGAACTAATGACAGCAAGTGCCTATGGAATCAAAGTGATTAATATCATTTTAAATAATTCTTTTTTAGGCATGGTAAGACAATGGCAAAGTATGTTTTATAAAGAAAGATTTTCTAATACAGATTTAACAAGCCAGCCTGATTTTGTTACTATTGCTAAAGGTTTTCATTGTGAAGGTTATAATGTCTTTAGTAAAGAAGAATTTCAAAAAGCTTTTAAAGCAGCCTTAGAATCTAAAAAAACTTGTGTTTTAAATGTAGCTATAGATCGTTATGAAGATGTATTACCTATGGTGCCTGCAGGTGGAGCAATTTATAATATGATTTTACCTAGTTATAAAAACAAGGATAAAAAATGAAAAGAAGGGTAATTTCTGTCATTGTATTAAATGAACATGGGGTATTATCACGCGTTGTTGGGCTTTTTTCAGGGCGTGGTTATAATATAGAATCTCTTACAGTTGCTCCACTTGATGATAAAGAATTCTCAAGGATAAACATCGTAACATTAGGTGATGAAAAAGTTTTTGAGCAAATTATTAAACAACTTCATAAACTCATACCTACTTATAAGGTGATTGATTCTAGTGATTTTATAGAAAAAGAAACAGCTTTGGTAAAGATTGCTTTAAGTGAAAATTTTGCAGGCTTAGATGCTATATTAAAAGCTTATAATGGCAGTGTGACTTATAGTGATGATGAGTTTATTATAGTAATGGCAAGTGATAATGCAAAAAATATCGATAACTTTTTAAAAACCATGAAAAAGTATAATCCTATTAGTGTTGTTAGAAGTGGTTCTATTTTAATGGAGGTAAAATGAAAATTAGTGAAATTGCTAAATTTTTAGGCATAGAATATTGTGGAGATGATATAGAAATTACAGCTTTGAATTCTTTGAATAATGCAAGTTTTACTGAACTTAGTTATTGCGATGGAGAAAAAAACTCTAAAAAAATCGCAAGTAGTGGAGCTGGGGCTATATTAGTCTCCAAAGAATTTGAAAATTTAGTTTCAAAAGATTGTATTAAGCTAGTTGTTGATAATCCACATTTATCTTTTGCACTTTTAAGTAAGCTTTTTGCAAAACCTTTAATTTCTAGTGAAAAGAAAAATTCTAAAATCGCTAAAAGTGCTAAGATTATGCCAAATGTTTATATAGGCGAAAATGTCCAAATAGCTGATCATGTAGTGATAATGGCAGGTGCTTATATAGGCGATAATGTAAGTATAGGTGAATATACTATAATCCATCCAAATGTTGTGATTTATAATGACACTAAAATAGGTAAAAAATGCCATTTGCTGGCAAATTGTGTTATAGGTAGTGATGGTTTTGGTTATGCGCATACAAAAAATGGCGAGCATTATAAGATTTATCATAATGGAAATGTTATTTTAGAAGATTTTGTAGAAGTTGGAGCTTGTACGACTATTGATAGAGCAGTTTTTGAAAGTACTATCATAAAGCAAGGTACAAAGATTGACAACCTCGTTCAAGTAGGGCATAATTGTGAAATAGGGGAGAATTGTCTTATAGTAGCTCAAAGTGGAATTTCAGGTTCAAGTATTTTAGGTAAAAATGTCACTATGGGTGGACAAAGTGCTACAAGTGGGCATTTAGAAATAGGAGATTTTGCTACCATAGCCGCAAGAGGCGGGGTCACTAAAAATTTAGAAGGTGCCAGGGTTTATGGTGGTTTTCCTATCATGCTTCAAAAAGATTGGCTAAAATTTCAAGCAAAAATTATCACAGCTTTTAGGGATAAACATGAGTAAAAAAATATTTAAAACTATAGAATTACATGGCAGTAAAAGTGGAGAAATAAGCCTTTGTAATCTTTCTAATCCTTATGGTGTAGGAAGTAATGATGTCTTAAGTATAGGTGTGGCTTTAAAAAAGGAAAATGGAATAGATTGGAAAGTTCATATTCCTTATGAAAATTTAAAAGATCTTATCCTAGCACTTCAAGAAATAGAAAAAAGCAAAGCCTAGTTTAGAAACTAGGCGTATTTAAATCCCGTTTTCTTCCTGCGCTAATAATTAAAACAAAATTAAGCACAATCAAAACATATATAAAAGTTGGTATAGGGAAGGCGTCGCCATTTGCATAAGAATGAAGTCCAGAAAGGTAAAAATTTACTCCAAAATAAGTCATTAATATACTATAAAAGGCTAAAACGCTAGCACTTGCAAAAACAAAAATAAAATAAGTTTTGAAAATAAATCTTAAGTGTAATACCATGGTATAAACTACAATAGAAATCAAAGCCCAAGTTTCTTTTGGATCCCAACCCCAATATCTTCCCCAGCTTTCATTAGCCCAAACTCCGCCTAAAAAATTTCCTATTGTAAGCATTGCAAGCCCTATTATCATAGACATTTCATTAACGCAGTGTAGTTTGGTGATATTTAAATCTATATTTTTATTTTTACTTCTTAAAGTAAAAAGAATTAAACTCAAAATCCCTATAATAAAACAAAGTGCTAAAAATCCATAGCTTGCTGTTATAATCGATACATGAATATTAAGCCAATATGATTTTAAAACAGGTATTAGATTTCCAATTTGAGGATCCATAAAGCCAAGATGAGCTACAAAAAGTGAAATACCTGCTAAAAAGCTCGCACTACATAAAGCCAAAAGTGATTTTTTAAAAAATATCACAGCGCTTATCGCACAAGCAAAAGCTATGTAAATCATACTTTCATAAGCATTACTCCAAGGAGCATGCCCACCTACATACCAACGAATGATTAAAGCTAGCGCATGTATGATTACACACATGCTTAAAATGATGTAAAAAAATCTATATACAAAGGCAGATAAAGAAATATTTTTTAATATAGTATAAAAACTTAAAAAGAAAAAAACTAACGCAAAGCTAATATAAACAAAAGTTAGATTATCAAAGATATTATAATGATTAAGCAGTATTTCAAGATCTAATCTTTCTTTTGGTGGTAAAACACTGCTTCCATAATGATTTTGAAAGTCTTTTAAGGATTGTAAAATTTCATTTGCATCTTGCCATTGATTATTTTCAACACCATTACGAACTTGTAAAAAATAGCTAACTAAAAGCATTTGTAAACGCTCTACATCTTCTTTTGCAAAAGGTAAAATTTGCACCGGAGAATACCACTTTAAACTTTGCTCATTAATATCAGGAAAAATAGTTAAAGCTTGACCACTATAAATATAATATGCATGATTTATTTTTTCATCTAAGGCTAGCAAATCTTTATCAAAGCTAGTTCTTAGTGAGGGCTTTTTGCGGTTAGCTTCCTCAATATAATTACTCAGTTTATATATCCCATTATCAAACACATCATCAAATGCTATGTATTTTTCATTTATATCTGCACCTATTAATTCTCTTAGTTTGCTTGTTTTTGTAGCTATCATTTTGATTTTTCTAAATTCTTTAGGATAAATCATCATTGCTAGAAAAATTTGATCATAGTGAAGATTTAAAAATTTTTCTTTTTGAGTGATTTTATAAATAAACTCCATTGCCAAAGTATCTAAAGGTTTGATTCTACCATTATGATCTTGCACAAGTAATCTTGCAAAATTTAGAGAATGCCCATAGGAATTTTTTTGCAAATTTGAGATTAAATTTAAAATTTCATTTTTATTTTCTTGTGCAAAAAGTGGAGTTTGTAAATTTGCAAAAAGCAAAATAAACAATATAAAACTTTGACCTTTTTTTAAATAAACACTTAAACGATGAAATCTTGAGTTTTTGTCAAATAAAACCCATAAAAATCCTAAAATCAATAAAGTATAACCTATATAAGTAGGAATTTTACCAGGATCTTTATTGACTGAAAGTATGGTGCCTTTCTCATCTTGATCATAAGAGCTTTGAAAAAATCTATATCCACCATAATCAAGAATATTATTCATAAAAATATCATAATCTAAGTTAATATTATTTTGCTCATCTATGATTTGAATTTTTGAAGTATAAGAAGATGGACTCATAGAGCCTAAATAACGCTCAAGTATAAAATCTTTTAAGTGTAATGCAAAAGGAAGTTTGATTTCTTTGGGCCCCCAATTGATAGTAAAATTTTTTCCCTGTAAGTTAAAATGCATTGCTTGTTTGTTTGTAAAATTTGGATTTAAGATTATTTGTGTATTTGCTTTTTGATAATTAATATTTAATTTTAAGCTAGCAGGTGTAATAGAATCTTTTTGCGGAGTGTATTTGATGGAGCTTATGATTAATTTTTCGCCATTTAAGTCAATAGTTTTTTCAAAATGCTTTTGAGTTAGTGGGGTAAAGCTAATAGGAAATTCAAAACTAGCATTAGTATCAAAATCAGTAATTTTTATAAATTCTTCCCTAGCAACTATGGTGTTAGAGCTTTGATTTTCTCTTATATGCATTCCTCCTTCTAAGCCAAAATATCTAGTAAGTCCAGCACCGATTAAAATCACTATAAAAGATAAATGCAAAAGCAAGATAGAGTATTTTTTCTTTTGAAAAAGCTTGTTATAAAATATCACTCCGATTAAATTTAAACCTAGTAATAAATGCAACATATCAAACCAAGCATTATTATAAATCAAAGCTTTAGCTGCGCTAATACCAAAATCATTTTCTATAAAGGTTGCCACAGCGCAAGCTATGGCGTATATGCTCATTAGTAAAAAACTCATCGCAAAAGAAAAAAAATACTGCATTTTTAACCCTTAAATATTATTTTCTTTATAAAAATGTATAAGTTTTTGTGCTATGGCTGCTTCGTCTAAATTTTGATTTTCTTTTTGGTTTAAAAACTCCATTGTAGCGCCTAATCTTTTTGCGCTAATAAAACCAGGATAATTTAGCAAAGTTTGACTGTTTTTGTTTAAAATTACAATAGTAGGGGTGGCTACTATATCATAAATACTAGAAAGTTCAGCTGTACTTAAGTCGCTTTTGTGGTTTTTATAAAATGTATGAATTTTTTTATAGCTTATATTTATATAATATGAGCTGTATTTTTCTTTTATAAGTTCTTGTATTTTTTTATCATTTTTAATCTCTTCTTTTAATTTATCACAATAAAGACAATGATTTGCGCTGAAAATGATTAAAATATTTTTATCACCACTTTTTATATTTGTATTATCTTTAAATAAATGAGCTATTTCTTCATAAGATTTTTTATCTAAATCATTTGCTTTTTGCAAATTTTCTTTAGAAATTTGTGTACCGCTTGAGATTAAATTAGAATCAAGTTTTTCTTCATTAGAACAAGCTATAAAAAAAATACTTAAAAAACTAAGTGTGAGTATTGTTTTAAACATTTAAAATCCTTGAAAAAGTTAGGAAAAGTCCTTATTCGCTATTATAGCGAATAAGGTTATAAGATAGTGTTAAAGAAAGTATAAAGCATTAAAAATAAAAATACCAAACCAGTGATTAGCATTGCAAATCCTGCAAGTTTAGCTAGCCATTGATATGCTTTGAAATTACTTTTATTTTCATATAAAGTGCTTAATTTTCCACTTTCTTTTAAGCGTTTATACCATACGCTTCTTTCTTGTTTAATCTCTTCTTCGCTAACATTTCCTGAGAAAATCACCATATCCATAGGGAAGCGATCTGCTCTAAAATGTGTATTAAAGAAGTGAATTGCAAAAATAAATCCTGTAGCAAGTAAAGCTTCATCAGAGTGAAGTAGGGTTGCTAAATTGATTGCTTCACCTGGTAAAAATTTACCAAAGAAAGCAGGAAACCATAAAATAAGCCCTGAAATACCAATAACAAACATACCCCAAAATACTGCTAGATAATCAAATTTTTCCCAATAAGTCCAGCGGTCAAATTGCGGTCTTGGTCCAAAACCAAAAAACCATTTAAAATGATCTTTCATATCTTTAAAATCTTGCCAATTTGGCATTAAAGAATCAGGACCAAAAGTAGCTTTTAAAACTTTCATAAAGCTTATTTTGCCAGTGATTGGATCTCTTGCTACATCACGGCGTTTCCAATTTACAATGATGATTTCTCCAATGTGAGAGAAAAATACTGCAAACATTACTATAGCTGAAATATGATGTATGGTTGCTGCATTAATGATATCTCCACCCATTAAATCAATCATAGGTTTAGCCCACGCTGAATCATAGAATTTTTGTGGTAAGCCTGAGAACGCAAGACCCAAAAAGCTAGCTGCCATAAAGAAATGCTGAATTCTATGGAAAGTGCTAAATCTTCTTATTCTTACTTTATCTTCATGTGCTGCTTTTCTTGCTTCTTTCCATTCTTTAGGATATTTTATACGCATAGCAATTAAACGCAAGCACCAAAGTATAGTATGAGCTCCAAAGAAAACAAATACAGAAATTACCAAAATAGTCATAAATATATAAGCACCATGTAATCCAGGATATTTTTCTCCATCACTATGATCAGCATGTGCCATCCAATTTACGAAATTTTCATTTGCATTTGGGTGACATGTTTTACAAGTTTGAACACGGTTTATTGGCGAGAGAGTTGAGCTTCTTTCACTTGATTTTAAAATATTGTGTTTGCCATGACAATCAGAACAAGTAGCAACACTTGGAGTTTCACCTGGTGTGCTTAATACCATACCTTTACCATGGAAAGTCATATGAAAAGTTGTGCTTTTTTGTTTATGACATTGTGCGCATTTTTGATCGACTAATTGTTTTTGTGAATAAATTCCTGAATGTTTTGGGGTAACATGAATAGAGTGACAAGTCGCACAAGATGGTTTTTCTTTTTTCTTTTGCATATCTTGAGCAGGTAAGAACTTTTCTACTCCATGAGCGCTTTTTGCCAAAGCATTGCTTGCTTTTTCATGGCAAGTTGCGCATTTTTGATTGATTAAGTTTTTACTTGCTGCAATATCAGCTCTAATGCCTTTACCTTTTTGAGCATGACAATCACGACAAGATGGGGTATTGCTAAATTTAAATCTTGAGTGAATAGTATCTTTAAACTCGATAATTTCTTTAGCTTTTTCCCATTTAACTGTGTCTATTTTTTCAACTTTTCTACCTGAAGTTATCCATGATTCAATACCATCAAGCATTACAACAGAGTTCTTATAGCCAAGTTCTATAGCAACTGCAGCAGCTTGAGAAGCTTCAAATCTAAAACGATTTAAACCATAAAATACTAAATTTGCATTTTTATCATTAGGTAGTAAATTTTGCCAATTTTCCACATAGGTTGATATGGAATTAGGTATATAGCCATTAGCTTGTCTATCTTGCTCTGAGTTGACATCAAAAAAATAAGTATTATTTTGATCTAGCATTTCTTGAGCTTGTGCTAAGCTAATGCTTTTTACACCTTCTATTGAGCCTATTTCTCCATTAGCCTCAGCAAAAATAAATCCTGATGGCATAAAAAGAGTAAAAAGGACAATAAAAAGTCGAGTAGTTAAATTTTTCAAGACTAGCTCCTTATTTTAAGGAAGAATTTTTCATTCTTCCTTTGTATTTATTTACCATTTAGGATATTTTGTGCTTCTTGGATATAAATTAAAGCTTCTTCTATGATTTTCTTAGAATAAGCAGGTCCATGAACACCCCAAGAACCATCTTTTTCTAGTCTATCAGCTATGGCTTGAGCTTGATTTGTTAGGCTTAGTACTTTTGATTTTTGCTCTACTGAAAGTTTGGTTTTTTCAGCAAAAGTTTTATCAATATTTGCTATGCCTTTTCTAATTTTCTCATAGCCTTCTTTAACAGGGTTTTGCCACTCCATTACCTTATCATAAATCATTTCTTGATTACTAAAGTGAAGTTTTTCAGGTAAGGTTGATTGTACAGGACTGTGACAACCACTTGCACCAGGACCCATTAGATTAATATCACTAAAACTAGTTCTACCACAACTCCACATTAAATCAAGGAAAAATCTACCTTCATCATCTCTAGCTATAGTCCAACCACCAACTTTAGGTGACCTTTCTTTGCCTTCTGGTGGATTAAGTGTTTTTGCGGTTTTATCTACTTTGATATTCCAAATATGTGAAGCTCTAACATTATCAAACCCACCTTTATCAGGGTTTTGAACCGCTCCAAAGTTTTCACAACTCATCATATTTGGCATGTGACAAGCTGTACAGCTATCTTTTGCGTGAATTCCGCCTTTTTTGAAAAAGCTTGCTTGGGTTTCATGGCAATCTTTGCAAGTTTTTTTAAGTTTTGTCTTAGTATAACCGCTTTTCCAATCATTAAAAGTTACTTCATGTGGATCATGACAAGTATTGCATCTCATACCCTTATCATAGTGTGCTGAAGAATACATTTGAGCACCTTCTGTTCCACACGCAGGACAACTTGATTTAAAATACGCATTGAAAGGTTTTCTAGGATTGATTTTAGCATCAGCTTCATTATATGAAAATCTTTGATGACATCTTTCACAATTTGATGGCATACCCGCACCTCTTGCTCCATAAAGATGTGCTCCAGCCCCGTGGCATTCCTCGCAAGTAATACCTTTTGAGATGGTATGTTTTTGAAGTTCTTTTGGATTACCTAGTGCTTTGTAAAATTCTTCCTTACTCTTAAAATCAAATTTAAAAGTATGACAGGTTTCACAATATGCAGTAGCAGGTTGGAAAACTGCTTTTTCTTTATAAGTTGCAGCATAAGAGTTTGTTCCCCATACTTGAGAGCCATTTCCTCCAAAATCTTCCATTTTAGTAGGAAAACCAGGTGCAAAAGCAGCTATTTTTTGTGCCATTTCAGGGGTTAAAAACTCACTCCAAAGTCTTGAGAATTGATTACCTCCGGCGGTTAATTTACCACTTAAATCACTCAAATTTCCATCTTCAACATGGTAAGTTCCACGCACAAGCCATCTATCTATAAAACCATATTTTGTTCTTGGTGTTCCAATGAGAGCATAAACATCATTTGGATAAATTCCATCAGGTAAAATAGTAGCTTGAGAGTTATACATAGGTTTTTTTAAACCTTCAGCTCCGCCAACTTCTTCCATTTCATGCGGAAAACGCACGGTTTTTGCATGGCGAGAACGCTCCCAAGAAGCATATTGAGCAGGATGACACTCACCGCATTTTTTTGGGCCTACAAATTTGTTTGGAAAATCTAAAAAAGATTCATAAGGCAAGCGATAAGTAATAGAAGCTTGTTTTAAATCATGCTCAGTGGCAAATTTAGCTCCATTTTGATTTAAAACCCAGTTTTCTGTTCTATCACTATGAGTAAATTTACCTACCAAACGCCCTTCTTTTTCATATTTGAAAATAGGGTGATGTTTGTAAAGATAGTCAAAAAATGCATCCTCTTGAGCCACATAACCATCAAGAGTTCTAGGCTCTGAAGAAGCAAAGGCTTGCGAACTTAAACTTATACCTAAGGCTAAACAGGCATAGGTAGCAACCTTAGCTAATTTGTGTTTCATAACTTCCCTTTCGCGTGTTTTGTTAAAAGATAAAAATACTCTTATTTATTATCTATTAACTATTAAAGTATAATTGTGACTATTTTTTAATAAAAATTAACTTAAAAATATACTTATATTTATTTTTTGTTAATTTAAATAATAAAAATTATCATATAGAAAAAAAGAAGTTATTTGCTAAATACTAAATTCTACTTATAGTCCCCACTACCTTACCCACGATTAAAAAATCGCCATTTTGATAATGTACATCTGCATAACTTAGATTAAAAGAGTGTAGATAAACTCCGCCTTTATTGCTTTTAAAAATTTGCTTGATAAACAAACCATCTCTAGTATTTACTGCAAAAACCCCACCTTCTTTAAAGCTTTTGCTTTTATCTACTAAGCACAAAGAATCATCTTTAATTTCAGGCTCCATGCTATCGCCTATACATGGGATGATATCACAATTTTTAGAGCCAAAAAAATCACTTAGTTTTTCATCTATAATCACTTCTGAAAAACTTACATTATCATTTAAAGCTCCACCTCCCATAGAAGCATTAACATCATAATATTTTAAGACATTATAGTTTAAATCAAGTGCTGGAGTATTGCTCTCAAGAGAGTCTTCATAAAAAAATGCATTGATGTTGATATTTCTTTCATTTAAAAAATGAAGTATTTGTTTATAAGGTATGGAATTTCTAAATTTCATACTATAAAAGGTATCTGGATTAATATTTAGCATTTTAGCTACATCAGAATCTTTGGCATTTTTTATGCCTTCTTTTTGGAGTATAAATTTAAGTTTATCAGTAATTTCATTCATTTGCATAAAAATCCTTTTAAATAAAAAGTATTTTAGCAAATTTACTTTTATTTTGCAAGAATTCTTTTAAATTAAAAGATATTTAGCTTCCAAATTTTATGGAAGCTAAATATTATTTATTAATTAAGCTTTTGATGTATTGATCTACCATATATAAGCCATTGCCATTATCGCTTATGAGTTTGATTTTATCTACTATACCTCTAAAAAGCGCTTCTTCTTCGTGTTGTTCGCTTACATACCATTGCAAGAAATTAAAAGTAGAATAATCTTTACTTGAAAGCATAAAATCTACAAGATTATTAATAGAAGCGGTAATGCTTTGCTCATGCTCAAAAGTTTTTTCAAACACATCAAGCAATGATTTAAAATCACTATCAGGTTTTTTAACTTCTTTTAATTCTACTTTAGAATCAGTTTCATTCAAATAAGTGATGAGTTTTCTAGCATGATCACTTTCTTCTCTTGCATGCTCAAACAAAAACGCACCCGCACCATCAAAGCTATGCTCATAGCACCATGAACTCATACTCAAATATAAATTTGCTGCATACATTTCTTTGTTGATTTGCTCGTTTAATAAAGCCACTACTTCTTTAGAAAGCATTTTTTCTCCTTATGAATTATTTTTGTTATATTAGTTAGAACTACATTAAAAATACATTAATAAGTGTATTTATAAAAATTATAAATTAATACTAAAAGAAAAAATACTACCTTTTTGTAGGTTAGATTGAATTTTTAAAGAACTTTTGTGTAAAGTGAGTATTTTTTTAACCAAAAACAATCCTAGTCCAAAAGAGTTATTTTGTGTTGAGTTTGCTTTGTAGAATTTTTTTGTTATAAATTTAAGGTGTTTTTCTTCTATGCCTACACCTTGATCTATGATAGTAAAATTTTGATTTTTTATGATGATTAACACCTCTTTTTTGCTGTATTTTAAGGCATTGTCTATTAGATTAATGATGACTTGCTCTATGAGAAATTTATCCGCTATGATAAAGCTTGTTTGGCCTTGAATTTTCAACCTATCATCTCTAAAACTTTCTAATAAATTTTTACTTAAAGCATATAGGTCGAATTTTTCTAAATTTAAAGAATCAAAATTAAGATTAAAAACAAAATTGAGTTTGTGTGTTAGTTGGTTGATTTTTACGCTTTGTTTGTGAATTTTTTCAAGTAAAAATAATTTCATATTTTCATCATTAGTTTCTTTTAAAGATTGCAAGCTCAAATCTATAACGCTTATAGGGTTTTTAAGCTCATGTGATATAGCGCTGATTACATTGCTTAATTGGGTGTTTTTGGTTTGAATTTTCTTAGCTTGTTTTTTGTTTTTTAATTCTTGCTTGATGAGTAATTTTTTAATTTTCAATAAGCGTAAATTTAAATTTTTTAATTCATAAACGAAATTATATTTTAAAATGAAATTAGTGTTTGATTTAATACTTTTAACAAACAATAATAATTCTTGAAAATAATTTTTGAAAAAATAAAACACAACAAAATAAAACACAACAAGTACAAGTAAAAAGAAAGAAAAAATAATAATATTTTTAATCCAAAAATTTTGCACCAAAGAGTGTATTTTAGGATATACAATGATGATGTATTGATAGTTTTTATAAGCATAAGCTTTAAAATAAATTTCTTTTTGCTTATAAAAATCATGGGTAAAATTAGACTTAAAATGTTTTAGAAAATAAGAATAATCTTTTAATGATGAAAAAATATCATCATTTTGTTTAATGATAAAATCTGCTCTAGTATTTTGAGCAAATTGCTTGATATTATTGGAATTTAGTGTATCTAATAACTGAAATTGTAAAACATCATTGAGTGTTTTTAGTTTTTGCTCATAAGTATTTTTTACCGTAGTATTGATATAGCTTTCATTAAAAAAATAAAACAATATAAAAAAAGCAATACAAAAAAATCCAAGTGTAAAAAGGAAAAATGTTTTTATTTTTAGCACAATTTATAGCCCACCGAGCGCACTGAAATGATATTCTCTTTAATTTGTGGAATTTTTTGTTTTAATCTTAAAATAGCTGTATTGATTGTCTTATCGCTTGTTGTGTCATTTTTCCATACTTGCTCACTTAAAAATTGACGGCTTAGAAGTTGATTTTTGTGATTAAAAAAACACTTGAGTAGTTCTACATCTAGGGTTGATAAATTTTCAAATGTATTTGTTTGATAAATTAATTTTCTTTCTTCTATATATAAGGTAAAATCTTGATAAGAAATTTGTTCTTTTGGAGTTTTATTTCTTTTAGTTACAGCTTTGATTCTAAATAAAAGTTCATTAAAATCAAAAGGTTTGCATATATAATCATCACAGCCTTGCTCAAAACCTTCTAAAATATCTTTTTGTAAAGTCTTTGCACTAAGAAAAATCACAGGCTCCATATAACCTTTTTTTCTTAATTGTTTTATCATCTCTACACTATCGCCACTTGGTAAATTTCTATCCATGATGATTAAGTCTATTTCATTTGTATCTAGAAAATCTTCTAAGTCAAAAAAATCAAAATAACTATAAGTTTTTATATTTTCTTGACTAAGTCTTAGTGTGATTAATTCGTTTAAGTCTTTATCATCTTCTATCAAAATAATATTTAACATATAAAAATTATATCAAAAAATATATGTATCCAAAATGTTTCCAAGTTTTTTTAAATTTTCATTACTTTTTAACTAAGGAGAAAAAATGAAAAAACTTTTGGCTTTAAGTGTGGCTACCTTTGTTAGTTTAAACGCAGCAGAATTAAAAATAGCAGGTTCATCCACTGTCTACCCTTTTACTTCTTTTGTTGCTGAAGAATATGCTGTTATAAAAAATACAAAAACACCTATAGTTGAAAGTCTTGGCACAGGCGGTGGTTTTAAAGTGTTTTGTGAGGGAATTACTGATATTTCTAATGCTTCAAGAGCTATCAAGCCAAGTGAATTTGAAACTTGTAAAAAATCAGGTGTGAGTGATATAGTCGGTATTATGATAGGTTATGATGGCATAGTTTTAGCTCAAAATAAAATCAATGCTCCATTAAATATAAGCTTACATGAGTTATTTTTAGCTTTGGCCAAAGAAATTCCACAAGATGGAAAATTAGTCCCAAATCCTTATACAAATTGGCAACAAATCAATAAAAATTTACCAAATAGAAAAATTACAATCTATGGTCCTCCATCGAGTTCAGGAACAAGAGATAGTATAGAAGAGCTTGTAATGGTAGATATTTCTAAAAAAATTCCTGAATACAAAGGTGCATATAAAACTATACGCCAAGATGGAGCATTTATACCAAGTGGTGAAAACGATAATTTAATTGTTTCAAAACTTTCTGTTGATAAAGAAGCTTTTGGGCTTTTTGGATACGGATTTTTAGCTAGCAATGATGATAAAATTAATGCTGCTTACATTGATGGTGTAAAAGCTGATGAGAAGAATATTTCCGAAGGAAAATATAAACTAGCTCGTTCTTTATTTATATATATGAATGCTAAGAAAAATCCAGAAGTATTTGAATTTGCAAAAATTTACATGAGTGATGATTTAGCTAAAAGCGGGGCAGAATTAGAAAAAATAGGATTAGTTCCTTTGGATGAAAAAACTTTAAAACAAACCCAAAAACATATAGAAGAAAAAGGTTTATTAACTGATGAGCTTGTTAAAGCAGGGAAAGTTTTTTGATTTAGGATGAAAAATTGATAAAAGAAAAAATAATAAAATTAACGCTTTTTCTTTGTGCTTTTGTTAGCGTAGTAGTAAGCTTTGCTATTATGCTAACGATTTTAATCGAGGCATTAAAATTTTTTCAAAAAGAAAGTGTACTTACTTTTTTATTCTCAAGTCAGTGGGCAGCAGATGCTGCATTTGTAGGTGCTGATGGAAGTAGCAAGCATGGTGTTTTTGGTGCTTTGAGTTTATTTTGGGGAACTTTTTATATTTCACTAATAGCAATGTTAACAGCCCTACCTTTAGGCATAATGTGTGCTATTTATCTTGGAGTATTTGCAGGTAAAAAATCTAAAAACTATTTAAAACCTATTTTAGAAATCATAGCAGGAATTCCTACTGTAGTTTTTGGATTTTTCGCAGCCATAGTTGTAGCTCCTTTTATAGTATGGTTTTTTTCTCTTTTTGGTATCAAAGCTAGTTTTCAAAGTGCTTTAGGTGCAGGTTTTATCATGGGTATTATGATAGTTCCTATAGTGGCTTCACTTTCACAAGATTGCATTGAAGCTGTAAGTTCAAAAAGGATAAATGGAGCTTATGCTTTAGGTATGACTAAAAAAGAAGTTGTATTTGCAGTAATTTTGCCAGAAGCAATGCCAGGTATAGTTGCAGCTTGTCTCTTAGGGCTTTCAAGAGCTTTAGGTGAAACGATGATTGTTGTTATGGCTGCTTCATTGCGTCCAAATTTAACAATGAATTTCTTAGAAGATATGACAACAGTGACTGTAAAAATAGTAGAAGCATTAAGTGGTGATCAAGCTTTTGATAGTTCTTTAGCTTTAAGTGCATTTTCTTTAGGGCTTGTGCTTTTCATTATTACATTAATCATTAATATTTTTAGCGTTTATTTGATAAATCGCTTCCATAAAAGGAAAAATTTATGAAAAAACTTTTTAAACAAAGAAAAAAAGCTTCAAAAAATTTCAAAAGATTCTGTAAAATAGGGCTTTATATAAACCTTATTTTTCTTTGTATTTTTTTATCAAGTGTAGGGTATCTTGGGATAGGAGCTTTTAAGCAAACTTACATTTATGCCCAGGCTGATAGAAATAGCCCTTCATATGAGCTTTTATCGCGTGCTGAACAAAGGAAAATAAGAACGGGTCAAATCAAAGAAAAATCTTGGCTTTTAGCAAATTCTGAAGTTGATCAATATATGAAAAAAAACTACAATAAACTAAGCGATGAACAAAAAACTTTAGTTGATGAATTAGTTCAAAAGCAAGAAATAAAACTAAGTTTTAACACAAATTTTTTCCTTAATGGAGATTCTAAATCACCTGAAAATTCAGGAATATTTGCCTCTGTGGTTGGAACTTTACTTGTGATGATAGTATGTATGGTTGTAAGTATCCCAATAGGAGTTGGAGCAGCTATTTATTTAGAAGAATTTGCTCCTCAAAATGTATTTACGCATTTTATAGAAGTGTGTATTAATAACCTTGCAAGTATTCCTAGTATTTTATTTGGACTTTTAGGACTTGGGGTGTTTATTAATCTTTTTGGCATGCCTCGTTCTAGTGCTTTAGTTGGGGGATTAACTTTGGCTATTATGAGTTTGCCTATTATTATTGTTTCAACTAAAGCTGCCTTAAAAAGTGTGGATATTAATATGAAAAATGCAGCATATGCTTTAGGCATGACCAAAATTCAAATGATAAAAGGCATTATGCTACCTTTGGCAATGCCTATGATTTTAACAGGTTCTATTTTAACTTTAGCTCAAGTTATTGGCGAAACCGCACCTTTGATGATTATAGGTATGATAGCTTTTATACCTGATGTGGCAAATAGTGTTTTTGCGCCAACAAGTGTTTTACCTGCTCAAATTTTTTCATGGTCAGCTATGCCAGAGCGTGCATTTTTAGAAAGAACAGCAGCAGGGATTATAGTGCTTTTATCTCTTTTGGTGATTTTAAATTTAGCAGCAATACTTTTAAGAAGATATTTTCAAGGAAAATTAAAATGATAGCAAAAACAACAAATCTAATTTTATTTTATGGTAAAAAACAAGCTTTATTTGATATTAATATGGAAATTCAAAAAAATAAAATCACAGCTTTAATAGGTGCTTCAGGCTGTGGAAAATCCACATTTTTGCGTTGTTTTAATAGGATGAATGACAAAATAGCAAAAATCGATGGTCTTGTTGAGATTGATGGAAAAGATGTTAAAAATCAAGATTTAGTCGTGCTTAGAAAAAAAGTTGGAATGGTATTTCAACAACCTAATGTTTTTGTAAAAAGCATTTATGATAATATTTCTTATGCTCCAAAACTTCATGGGATGATCAAAAATAAAGATGAAGAAGATGCTTTGGTGGAAGATTGTCTTAAAAAAGTAGGGCTTTTTGAAGAGGTTAAAGATAAACTAAAACAAAATGCTCTAGCACTTTCAGGTGGTCAGCAGCAACGCCTTTGTATTGCAAGAGCTTTGGCTATAAAGCCAAAATTATTACTTTTAGATGAACCAACTTCTGCACTTGATCCTATATCTTCAAGTGTTATAGAAGAGCTTATTAAAGAATTAAGTCATAATCTTTCCATGATCATGGTAACACATAACATGCAACAAGCTAAGCGCGTGGCTGATTATACTGCGTTTTTTCATTTAGGAGAACTTGTAGAATTTGGAGAGAGTAAGGAATTTTTTGAAAATCCTAAAGAAGAAAAAACAAAAGCTTATTTAAATGGAGCTTTTGGATAATTTTTATTTATTTAGAAATTTTGATGATATAATTAATCAAAATTTCTAAAAGGCTTAATATGCTTAAAAATGAAACTTATTTCATAGACTCTTGCGATGATGTAGAATTAAATATAAAAAGAGAAAGTAAATTAGAATATAGAATCGCTTATGATGATAGTAAACAAATGAAAGCTATTGTTTTTATCATAGGTGGATATGGAGCTAATGCAAATATTGAAATTCTTGATTTTCATAGAATGTATTTCGCAAAAAAATTTAATATTATAGCTGTAAGTGTTTTTTATCATTGTTTTGCAGTAAGAAGAAGTAGTGATAAAAAATATTATGCAATAACGAAATTTATGGAAGAGGATATACCAAATTTAACAACAGCACTAAATGCTTTTAATATTAGTAGTTTTGAATTAAATACTAATAATGCTGATGTATACTATACAATACTCAATAATTTTTTATATAATCTTAAAAAAAATAATGAAATTGATGCAAATTATAAAGTATATTTAACTTCCACTTTTGTTCCATCAAATGATGAATATCAAAACTATGGTATTATGGCTGCAATTGATCATATAAATGTTTTAAAAGATATAATTAAAAAATATCCTGAATTTAAAACACTACCTAAAATTTATGGGGGAGGGTCTTACGGGGGTTATCTTTCTTTGTTGTTAGCTAAAATTGCCCCTTGGTATGTAGATGGGGTAATAGATAATTCAGGAGATGCCTTGCCTGTTCTTGATTGTATTGTTGGAAAAGAATTGATGAAATTTGATTATATATTTAAAGATCCAAATATTGATATTGGTTGTAATATAAAAACACATTGGACACGTAAAGATCCAAGTTCTCCTTATTATTTTGCAGATGAAAATTACCTAATAAGAGCTTTGCTAAATAAAGATCATTTAATATTGCAAGCTAATAAAAATAAAGATATAGTATATATAAGTTACCATTCAAAAAAAGATCAAATTATGAAATCTGATTATAAAATTCAGCTAATGGAAATATTATCAATTTTATATAATGATGTCACATTTCATTTGATAGATAAAAAAGATATAGATGGTAAATTTGTTAAAAATTTAATCCATGGTTGTGGTATTAGTGATAAAATGTTAATAAAAAAAGAACTTCCCTTAATGCTTGAAAAATTAAAAGATAAAACATTTAGTATGAAAGAAGATAGTATATCTTATCCTTGCAAAAATAAAGTTTTTACTTTTAAAGATGAAAATGATAAATTTGTTTTAGAGATATTATAAAGCTTATAAAAAGTAATTTTTAAGTAAAATTACTTTTTACTTTCAAAAGATTATTATCAAAAAGAGTATTCATGGCAAACAAACAACTTTCACTTAAACATCTTAGTATGCCTATATTACTTGAAATGTTTTTAAGATATTTTTCTTTGATTATCAACACCGTTATGGTTTCACAGTATTCTAACTTTTTAGTTGGAGCTATGGGTGCGGGTAATCAAGTAGCAGATTTATTTATCATTATTTTTAGTTTTTTAAGTGTGGGTTGTAGTGTAGTGATTGCCCAAGCTTTAGGGGCTAAAGATTACACTCTAGCAAGAAAGGCAATTCATCAAAGTTTATTTTTAAATGCTTTGCTTGGTTTTGTGTGTGGAAGTTTGATTTTATGGCATGGAGAGTTTTTACTCTATCTTTTACAAATTCCAAATGAGCTTTTAAAAGACAGTGAAATTTACTTGCATATACTTGGAATTTGTTTGTTTTTTGATGCTATGGGTATAGTTTTGGCTGCTATTATTAGGGTGTATAATATGGCTTATTGGGTTATGTTTACAACTTTATTGATGAATGTTGTGATATTTATAGGAAATTTTTATGTATTGCATTTTACTAAACTAGAGCTTTTTGGAGTAGGGCTTAGTAATATACTTGGGCGTTTGGTAGCCTTTAGTATGCTTATAGCAATACTTAGTTTTAAGCTCAAAATTCATCTTAAAATTAAAGAGATGATAAACCTTGAAAAAGTGGTACTTAAAAAGATTTTTAATATCGGTGGCTTTGCAGCAGGAGAGCATTTAATATGGTTTATACAATACACCATAGCTTTTGCTTTTGTAGCAAGTTTGGGTAAAGAAAATTTAAGCGTTCAAACGATTTACTTTCAAATTTCTTTACTTATCATGCTAGTAGGACAAGCCATAAGCGTAGCAAATGAAATTATCATAGGTAAATTAGTCGGCGCAAAATACTTAGATGTAGCTTATAAACATACTTGGATAGCTTTGTATTTTAGCGTGGTTGCAAGTGCTTTTGTGGCTTTACTTAATTATGTTTTGCAAGATTTTACCATGGGTGTAGTAAAGCTTGAAGAAAGTTTAAAAGAACTTATGATACCACTTTTTACTCTTTCAATATTCTTAGAAATCTCAAGAACTTTTAATATAGTCATGGTGAATTCGCTAAGAGCAAGCGGTGATGCGAGGTTTCCGTTTTTAAGTGGAGTGGTATTTATGCTTGGAGTTTCTTTACCGGTTGGCTATGTGCTTTGTTTTTATGCTGGACTTGGAATTTTAGGAGTTTGGATAGGTTTTTGTGCAGATGAGTTTTTACGCGGTATTGTAAATTCATATAGATGGAAAAGTAAAAAATGGCAAGGCAAAGCACTAGTATAAAAGGAATTTTAGAATTTAAAGAATTTCGTTTTGCTTTTGAAAAGAAAAAACTTAAATATCTAAGACTTAAGATAGATAGGGATTTAAATTTCAAACTTAGTATACCGCTATATTATGAGCAAAGAGATGTTTTAAGATTTTTAGAAAAAAATGAAAGTTGGATTAGAGCCAAAGAAAAAGAACTTTCTTTAAAAAGAGTAGTTTTAGCAAGTGATGAGTTATATTTTTTAGGTAAAAAATATAAGCTAGTTTTTGATGAAAATCATAAAAAAGTTCTCATAAAAAAAGATAAAATTTTTGCAAAAAATCAAAAATCCTTAGATCTTTTCTTAAGGCGTAGTGCTAGGGTGATTTTTGAATATTTTATAAAAAAATGGCAATTTGTCTGCAAGAGAAGGGTGCAAAGAATTTGCATTAAAGAAATGATTTCAAGATGGGGTTCTTGCAATCATCAAAAAGCATATATAAACTTAAATTTAAAACTCATGCAAAAACCTATAAAAGCTATAGAATATGTGATTTTACATGAACTTACACATTTAATCTACCCACATCATCAAAAAGAATTTTATGATTTTTTACATAAATTAATGCCTGATTATAAGACAAGAGAGGTTTTTCTAAAAAGTCTTATTTTTTAACAAAAATTTATTTTAATTTAAAAAATCATTTATTAAAATAAATTGTTTTTAAATATCTTTTAAAGGAAAAGCAATGAAAAGAAGAAATTTGTTAAAAGTAGGTGCTCTTGGTTTAGCTGCTATGCTTTTTAGCGGGGTGGCTTTAAATGCTAATGATGTGGTTAATTTCCCAAAAGATAAGCAAAAAGCTTTATTGCTCTCAAGTTCAGGATATAAAGACACTGGGTATTTAAACCATGCTTTACCTTGGCTTAAAGAATTTGTTGAAAAAAATAACTTAAAAGGCAAAAAAGTAGCATTTATACCTTATGCAGGTGTTAGAAAAACTTATGAACAATATGAAGCACAAGTTGCTAAAGCTTTAGAGAGTTTAGGTCTTCAAATAATTAGTGTGCATAGAGGTAATGCTGTTGATATTGTTAAAAGTGCTGATGCGATTTTTGTAGGAGGCGGAAATACTTTTGAACTTGTAAATCAACTTTACAATAATAACCTAGTTGAACTCATTGCAAAAAGAGTAAGTGAGGGTGTGCCTTATGTTGGTTGGTCAGCAGGTTCAAATGTAGCAGGTGCAACTATGATGACAACTAATGATATGCCTATAGTTGAACCAAAATCATTCAACACTTTTAATATCTTCCCTCATCAAATCAACCCACATTTTATCTCAGGCAAGCCAGTAGGACATAATGGTGAAAGTCGTGAGGAAAGATTAGAAGAGTTTTTGATTGTTAATCCTAAAGTAGTTGTTTATGCTTTGCCTGAAGGTGTTGCATTGTTACTTGATGGCAAAAAAGCAAAAGTTTTAGGTATGGATAAAAATGCTCCACTTTTAAAACTTGAAAACAAAAAAGAAATTCAAAAAATCGCTATCGGTTCTGAATTTAACTACTAAAATAATAAGCTATCTATATTTTAGATAGCTTGTTTAAGCTTTCCTTAGAATTAAAATTGTTATATTTATGCTTTAAAAATTTAATTTTAAGGTTTTTTAACTTGCTTTTAGAAATTACTTTTGATTATAAATCTAAAAACGATATTTTTGAGTATTTGTTAGCTTATTATGCTAAAGATTATGTGTATAATTATGAGCAAAAAGATGAAAAAATCATTATTAAAGTTAAAGGCGAAAAAGATGAAATTCAAGCCTTTTGTTCTAATTTAGAAAATATCAGCCATAGTGTTTTTTTAAACAAATTTGACTTAAAAGTTATAGAAGAAGATTTTACACCTATAAAAAAAGAAAAAAACTTCACTAAAAGAAGTTTTTTAACAAGACTTAATGCAAATGCTTATACCCAAGGCGAGCTTTTAGAAAATGAATGGGGTATTTTTGTAGAAGAAGAGTTTAAGATAGAAGAAGATTTTATAAAAATCACTAAAGAAAATTTCTGCGATAATTTAAAAAAAGCCTTAGAAAAATTAAAAAATAAAGAAAAAATATACTTTAAAAATTCAAAAGGGATTTATGCTTTTGAAATTTTTGATGAAAAATTAGATGATTTTTTAATGCCAAGTGATCCAAAACATATCAATGCATTTTTTTCTTGTAATAACGAGCAGTTTAAAATCTTAGCAGGGGTTGAAAAACCTCTAATGAAACTTAAATTTAATGCTATTTTTAGACAAAATCATCAATTAAATCATGAGTATTTTAAAATAAAAATATACGATAATCTTTTCTTGTTTGCCTTATATTTTGAGCTTGAAAAAGAAGGAATTAAGTTTTTAAATTTTAAAAAGCTAGAACATTTTGAGGATGATTTTGAAGTAGCTTTAATCGAAAATGAGTTAGTGATTTGTAGGGGTTATGATTATATTTTACCTGAGTTTAAAAATTTGATTTTTCAAAAAGAAGATAAAAATTTTGCAAGAATTTCTTGTATATTGTCTGATTTTAAAGACAAAAAGCCTTTGCTTTTAGAACTTAGTAAAAGAAATGATGATATTATTTTACTTGATAAAGAAATCAATCTTTTAAAACTAAATTTACCAAAAAGCTTTGATGAGTTTTATGAAACTATAAGTCAAGATGATGTTGCTAAGAGATTACTAGCTAATTATGAAAAAGAATTTACTCTAGTGCGAAAAGAACTTAATATGGCTAATAATTTTTTTAATCTTTTTGGCATGATAGGAATGATTTTAGAGCTTAGTAAAGACGAGCAAAAGGCCGCATTAGCGCTTTTGGCTTTAGCGGATGAGAGTAAAATGGCAAAAGGTGTTAGGATAGATTTTAAGCTTAATAAGCAAAAAGAATTTGATTATACTAAGACCTTAAGAAGCGTGATGAGTTTTAAGCTTGCTGGAGTAGAAAATCAAATCATAGCCTTAGGCGTTGTTGAGAGTTTGGCGTATTTTTTAAGAGATTTATTTGATGATTTAAAGGCTAAAGAGCAAGTTGATTGTGCCGTGCTTAGTGGAAGTTTGTTTGAGCACAAAAGCCTTAGTAAAAATGTATTTAAACACATACCATTTTTTAAGTTAAGCGATGTCCCGCTTTGGATATGAAATTTATATTAAAGGGCTAGTGCAAGGCGTTGGCTTTCGTCCTTTTGTTTTTAATATAGCCAAAGAGCTTAATTTAAAAGGTGAAGTTTATAATAATAGCTTAGGCGTTGTTATAATCCTTGAGTGTAGTAATGATGAATTAGAAATTTTTAAAGAAAAACTTTTTGCTAATTTACCACCTTTAGCTAGGATAGATGATTTTAATTTTTCTTATAAAAAACTTCAAAAAACTTATAATGAATTTAGTATAAGTACTTCACAAGATAGTGAAAAATTTAGTCCGATTTTAAGTGATTTTGCTCTTTGTGAGGATTGCTATAATGAATTTTATGATGAGAAAAATCCACGTTTTAAATACCCTTTCATCACTTGCACAAATTGTGGGCCAAGATTTTCTATTATAAAAAAACTCCCATATGATAGAGTTAATACGACTATGGATGAGTTTAAAATGTGTTCTTTTTGTCAAAGTGAGTATGAAGAACCTACTAATCGTCGTTTTCATGCCCAACCACTCTCATGCCCAAAATGTAAAATTACTATTTTTTTAAAAGATAAAAGTCAAAATATTTTAGCCAAAGATGAAAAAGCTTTCATTTTGCTTGCAAAACTTTTAGAAGAAGGTAAAATCATAGCTTTTAAAGGTATGGGTGGGTTTCATTTAATTTGTGATAGCACAAATGAAAATGCTATAAATGAACTTAGAATACGTAAAAATCGCCCTAAAAAGCCTTTTGCTATTATGGTAAAAGATCTTAAAATGGCTCAAGAATTAGCTTTTATTAATGAAGCTGAAGCAAAACTTTTAACTTCAAATTTAAAACCCATAGTTATTTTAAATAGCAAAAATATCCATAAAAGCTTAGCACCAGATACCAATAAAATAGGTATTATGTTAGCTTATATGGGAACACATTTAATGCTTTTTGAGTATTTTAAAAAACCCATCATTGCAACTAGTGCTAATTTAAGTTCACAAAGCATTATTTATGAAGAAACAAAACTTTTAGAGCAACTTAGTAATGTGTTTGATTTTTATCTTGATTATGATAGAGTAATACATAATTCAAGCGATGATAGCATTGCTCAAGTTATTAGCGAAAAAACTATGTTTTTAAGGACTTCAAGAGGTCTTAACCCATTTTATATTAACACAGCAGATATTTTTAATGCAAAAGAAAATATTCTAGCTCTAGGAAGTGAGCTAAAAAATGAATTTGCATGTTTTTTTAAAAATCAAATTTTTATTTCTCCTTATATAGGCGATATGAAAAGTTTAGATATACAAGAGAGATTTTTTAAAATTTTAACTTTCTTTCAAAACTCTTATAAACTAAATTTTGATCAGATTTTAAGCGATAAACACCCACAATTTAACTATGTAAAAGAATTTAAAGATTATAAAAATTTTAGCGTGCAACATCACTATGCACATTTGTGCGCTTGTTTATTTGAACACAAAATTTACAAAAATGATGTTTTGGCCTTTGTTTTTGATGGAACAGGTTATGGAGATGATGGAAAAATTTGGGGCGGGGAGATTTTTAGAGCGAATTTAAAAAGCTATGAAAGGCTAAATCATTTTAAAAATTTCAAACTCATTAATGCAGATATTAAAAATATCGCAAATTTAGCTTTAGCTTTGATTTTTGATTTTAATTTAGAAAACAAAGCTAGCGAGTTTTTAGCTAAATTTTCTCAAGTAAAATTAAACAATCTTAAAAAAATTCACACTCAAAGCTCTTTATATACGAGTTCTCTTGGTAGGATCATCGATGCTTTTGGCACTTTTGCTTTTGATATACAAAAGCTTGATTATGAAGCACAAATTGGACTTTTGATGGAAAAATACTATGATAAAAATCTTGATTATAGTTACAAATTTGAAATTAAAGAAAAAGAAATTTGCTTTAAAAATGCTTTTTTACAAGCTTTAGAAGATAAAGATAAGGTTAAAATTAGCACAGGTTTGCTTAATGGCATTGCAAATTTAATTATAGAATATTCAAAAGATTTTAAAGAAGAAGTGCTTTTGTGTGGTGGGGTATTTCAAAATAAAACCTTACTTGAAATTTTAGATCGAAAAAAATTCACTTATAAAACTTCTTTACAATTTCCTTGTAATGATAGCTCTATTGCACTTGGGCAACTTGTGCATTATTTATCTTTAAAAACTTAATAAAACTCATATTTTTTTAATACTTTTTTATATACAATAAAATAAAAATATAAAGGAAAGATTATGTGTAAAGATTGTGGCTGTTCTATTAATGGACATGAACATCATCATGATCACCATCATGAAAATCCAGCTTTAAAAGATGAAAAAACTATTAATGTTATTAGTAAAATTTTATCAAAAAATGATCATCAAGCAGCTCATAATAGAGAGCATTTTAATGAGTATAATACTCTTTGTATTAATCTAATGAGTTCTCCAGGAAGCGGTAAAACAACACTTTTAGAAGAAACTATAAAAACTTTAAAAGATGATTTAAAAATAGCCGTGGTTGAAGGAGATTTAGAAACTAATAACGATGCAAATCGCATTATCAAAGCAGGAGGCTTAGCTCATCAAATCACCACAGGACAAACTTGCCATTTAGATGCTTTTATGGTGCATGAAGCTTTGCATCATTTCAAACTTAGTGAGCTTGATATAGTATTTGTTGAAAATGTGGGAAATTTAGTATGTCCTGCAAGTTATGATTTAGGCGAACATTTAAATGTAGTTTTACTTTCAGCAACAGAAGGTAGCGATAAGGTAGAAAAATATCCAGTGATGTTTAGAAAGGCTGATTTATTAGTCATTACTAAAGCCGATTTAGCTCAGCATTTTGACTTTGATTTTAAAGCAGCTTCTATGGCTGCTAAAAGACTAAATCCTAAAATAGATATTATGATTTTAGATAGCAAAACAAAAACAGGATTTGATCTTTGGATAAATTATCTAAAAATGAAAAAGGAGCTTAGCTAATGTGTCTTTCTATACCTTCTAAAATTTTAGAAATTGATGAGCTAAATTCAGCTATAGTAGAAACTTTAGGGGTTAAAAGAAGGGTGAGTTTAGACTTGATAAGCGAACCTTTAAAGGTAGGCGATTATGTGCTTATACATGTGGGTTTTGCTATGGAAAAAATCGACACTCAAGCTGCGCAAGAGAGTTTAAAAATTTATACTGATATAGCAGAGAAAATGCAAAATGGGCAAATTGATGAAAACGAAGGCGATATGGGGCTAAAAAATGGATTTAATTAATGATTTTAGAGATAAAGAAAGAATTTTAGCCCTAAAAGAACTTATTGCTTCTAAAATTACTAAGCCTATTAATATCATGGAAATTTGTGGTGGACATACGCATAGTATTATGAAATTTGGTTTGCCTGATTTATTACCCAAAGAAATTAATTTTGTTCATGGCCCAGGCTGTCCTGTGTGTGTTATGCCAAGAGAGCGTATTGATGTAGCTTTAAAGCTTGCAAGTATGCCAAATACTATCTTTTGTGTATTAGGTGATATGCTTAAAGTGCCAGGAAGTTATGAAAGCTTAATTGATCTTAGAGCTAAAGGAGCTGATGTTAGAGCGCTTTATACACCTTTGGATGTGATAGATATAGCCATAAAAAACCCTGAAAAAAATATAATCTTTTTTGCCATAGGTTTTGAGACAACTACACCTATGAGTGGGGTGATTATAGAAAAAAGTATAGCCTTAAATTTAAAAAATTTATTTTTTCATATTAATCATGTATTAGTTCCACCCGCAATAGAAGCTATCATGCAAGATGAAAATGTAAAAATTGACGCCTTTTTAGGACCTTCTCACGTAAGCGTTATCACAGGATCAAACATTTATGAACCTATTGCTAAAAAATACAAAACTCCTATAGCAGTGAGTGGTTTTGAGCCAGTTGATATAATGCTTAGTGTGTTAAATATAGTAGAGCAAATGAATGCAAATACTTTTGAAGTTTATAATGAATATCACAGAGTAGTTAGTAAAGAAGGAAATTTAAAAGCTAAGGCTTTAGTAGAAAAATACTTTAAACCTTGTGATTTTGAATTTAGAGGTCTTGGAGGGATTGTAAATGGGGGGCTTTGTTTAAAAGATGAATTTGCGCACTTAGATGCTAGTAAAGTGTTTGATTGTAAAGTGCAAAGTAAAGATGAGAGTAAAGCTTGTATTTGTGGTCAAATTTTAAGAGGTTTAGCTAAGCCTTATGATTGTAAGGTGTTTGCAAAAGCTTGCACTCCAAAAAATCCTATAGGTAGTTGTATGGTTTCTAGTGAAGGAGCTTGTGCGGCTTATTATAAATACTATCAAGATAAGGCATAAAATGAAACAAATTACTTTAGCCCATGGTGGTGGTGGCGAAGAAATGAATGCTTTGATAAATGAAATTTTTTCTATTTTTGAAAATGATGTTTTAAAAGAAGCAAATGATGCTGCTATTTTAGATGATCTGGCTTTTAGCACCGATTCTTTTGTACTAAATCCTATCTTTTTAAAAGATATAAATATAGGAAAATTAGCAGTTTGCGGTAGCGTAAATGATGTATTAATGGTGGGAGCAAAACCACTATATTTATCACTAGCTTTGATTTTAGAAGAGGGTTTTGAGCTAGAAAAATTAAAAATTATACTAAAATCTATAAAAGAAGAATGTGATAAAGCAGGAGTAAAACTAGTTTGCGGGGATACTAAAGTTGTTCCTAAAAATAAAGGCGATGAAATATATATTAATACTTCATGCATAGGTAAAAATATACAAAAAATCAATACCAAAGACTTAAAAAGTGGTTGTAGTATCTTAGTTTCAAGGGATATTGGAGCTCATGGTTGTGCGGTTTTGATTGAAAGAAATAATTTAGAGGCAAATATCCAAAGTGATTGTAAAAGCTTAAAAGATGAAGTTTTAACACTTTTAAATGCAGATATTTCTATAAAAGCAATGCGTGATGCTACGCGTGGTGGACTTAGTGCGGTTTTAAATGAATGGGCTAAATTAAGTAATTTAGAGCTTTTAATATATGAAGAAAAAATTCCAGTTTGTGATGAAGTTTTAGGGGTTTGTGAGCTTTTTGGATATGAGCCTTATGAGCTTGCAAATGAAGGAACTTTTATTATTTGTGTAGATAAAAAAGATGAGCAAAAAGCATTAGAAATTTTAAAACAATTTAATGCTAATGCAGCCATTATAGGTGAAATCACAGCTAATGAAAAAGCAAGAGTAGTTTTAGAAAATGCTTATGGAGCAAAACGCATTTTAGAGGCTCCAAAAGGCGAACTTTTGCCAAGAATTTGCTAATGCATGAGTTAAGTATTACAGAATCATTACTAGAGCTTTGCGAAGAATATGCTCAAGGAAAAATTATTGAAGAAGTGCATGTTAAAATAGGGCGCTTAAGTGGGGTTGAGCCTCCACTTTTACAAAGAAGCTTTGAAACTTTTAAAGAAAATAGTCCCTTATGTAAAAATGCTAAATTTATTATGCATATTCAAGAAGTAGTAGTTGAGTGTCAAAAATGCCATTTTAGTGGAGTGCTTGAAAATAATATCTTTTGGTGCCCAAAATGCGAAGATAAAGATTTAAAAATCATAGATGGAGAAGAACTTTATCTTATGCAACTTGTTTTAAAAGAAAACGAGGATTTAGAAAACAATGACAAATAAAGAAATCATTTTAGGTGCGGGTTGTTTTTGGTGTACTCAAGCTGTGTTTGATGAAATTAAAGGTGTAGTTTATACAGAAGTAGGTTATAGCGGTGGCAAGCCAAATCCAAGTTATGAAAGCGTGATAAATGGCGATGGAAATATAGAAGTAGCTAAGATAATTTATAATGAAAAACAAATTTCATTAGAAAAAATCTTAGAAATTTTTCTCAAAATGCATGATCCAACAAGCCTAGATAAACAAGGTGCTGATGAGGGGATGCAATATAGATCAGTTATTTTTTATCAAACTAATGAGGAGTTAAAAATCATTAGTGATTTTTTACAAAAAGTACAAAAATATTACACTAAAGCTATAGTTACGCAAGTTTTAAAATTAGAAAAATTTTATAAGGCTGAGGATTATCATCAAAAATATTTTAAAAATAATCCCAGCCAAGCTTATTGTAGATTTGTCATTACACCAAAGCTAGAAAAACTAGCAAATCATTCCTAGTTTTTCTTTTTAGAAATAGGGCAAACCCCAAGTGGACAAGCTTGTTTTCCACTAAGTACTCTTATAGGACAAACAGCAAAAATACCTGTTAATAAAGGAATTAAACCCAATAATCCCCACCAAGTTGAAAAATAAACTCCTAAAGAAAACGCCACTATGGCTAAAGCTATTCTTAGCACTCTTTCTAATTTACTCATAATTTCTCCTTTTTGTTGATATTATAAATAAATTTTAAAAGTATTTCTGTGATAAAGTTACAAAGAAATTAGTATTATTTTAGATCTTTCAAGTTTGATTTTACCTTCTTTTTCTAATTCTTTTAAAATTCTTGAAACGGCTTCTCTGGCGCTTCCTAAGTGATTAGCTAAAGCTTCATGGGTAATTTTTAAAGTATTGTTGCTAGCATTTTCTTTCAAAAAATCACAAATTCTAGAAGATAAAGGCATAAATAAAGCTTGTTCTAAAACTTTGATTAAGGTATTAAAACGCTTGGTGATTAAACTTAAAACATAATTATTAATTTTTGGATATTTTTCTTTTAAAATTTGAAAAGTTGAAGAGGGGATGATGGCTATACTTGTATTTTGAGTACTTTGTATAAAAACATCATAAGATATGCCATCCATATTACACTCAGAGCAAATAACGCATTCGTCATTTTCTTTAAGGTGAAAAAGTGTTATTTCTTTTGCATTTGGGGTTAAAATAAAAGCTCTAAGCTCACCTTTTAAAATTTTTATAAATCCTAAACATTTATCATTGACCTTAAAGTCTTTTTCGATGTTTATTATTTGTAAGTGCTCTTGTATAAGTTTGAGATCTTGTTTTTCTATTTCAAAACGAGAAAGAAAATTTTCCATGTTTTTAAATTTTAAAAGCCTATAAAAGGCTTTTAAATTTTAGTGGCAACCACAACCACCACATCCACAACTTTGACCAAAGAAGCTTTCTAAAGCTTGCATATTTGGAAGTTCTGTTACTTCATTTACTAATTCTTTATAAGCAACCACACCATCTTTAACTACAAACACTGCTCTAGCTAAAATTCCCTCAAGTGGACCATCAGCCATTAAAACACCATATTTTTCACCAAATTCTTTAGAAACAAAATCACTTGCAACAGTTAAATTATCTATACCTTCAGTTGAGCAAAAACGACCCATAGCAAATGGTAAGTCCATGCTAACTACGATTACTTCTACACCACTTGCTGCTGCTTTTTTATTAAATTCTCTAGCTTCAGTTGCACATACTGGAGTATCAAGGCTTGGCACGCTGATAATAATTTGAGTTTTGCCTTTTGGAGCAATTTCAACACCTGAAAGATCTTTAGCTTTTAAGGTGATATTTGGAGCCATATCGCCAACTTGGATGTTGTTTCCTTTTAGATTTACTTTATTTCCTTTGAATAATACACTATTCATTTTTTCTCCTTGAATGATTTTTATTAATCATAATATAAAAAGATTAATAAAGTCTTATTTTTGTTCTTCTTTGCACATACCTGCTTCGATTAGAAAACACGAGGGTTGATAATTGCTTTTTTTAATCTTGTCATATTTTGCATAGCTTAAGTATAAAGTATCCTTAGCTCTAGTTACAGCTACATAAAAAAGCCTTCTTTCTTCTTCCAAACTTCCACCCATGCTCATGAGTTTTTGATTAGGAAATCTTCCTTGTGCAAGATCAATTACAAATACAAGCTCAAACTCAAGCCCCTTACTAGCATGTATGCTTAAAAGATTAACACCACTACCGCTACTCATTTCACTAGCACCAAGAGTAAGAAAATTATAATATTTATAATTATCACTATAATTTTTAGCAAGTTCTTTTAATACAAATATTTTCGCATTGATTTTTTCTAAAATTTCATTTTTTTTATTTAAATCAACATTGGAGTTTTTATTAGTCGCTCTTTTGGTTGCTAAAATATCACAAATTTCTTTAAAATAATCATTTTCTAAGATCAAATTTACAAGCTGGGTTGAAACCTTACATTCACTTGCTTTTTTAATAAAAAGATAAATTTTTTCAAGATTTTTCGCACAAAACTCGTTGATTTTAGGTAGACTTAAAATAGGGTGGGTGTTAAATTCACTTTCTAAGTTAAACCTTGAAGGTGAGGCTAGCTCCTCAATATCATCAAAAAGTCCTAGTTGGTAACTTTGTTTTTTGTATTTTTTTAAACTCACATTACTATCAGGATTTAAAAAACCTTTAATCAAACTAGAATGTCCCAGCTTTAATAAAGCATCAAAAATATCTTTTGCTAAAACCCCACCAACTCCTTTGGTATATTCAAGTAAGTGTATAAAAGCCATGATATCTTTTGGATTAAGCACGATTGCAAGCATAGAACAAAAGTTTTTAACTTCCAAGCTTTCAAAAAAACTTCCCCCACCTTTTCTTTTGCTTGCTATACCAAGTTCTCTTAAGGCAACTTCTACTCCATCTGCGCTAGAATTGTTTCTAAAAATAACAGCGATTTCATCAAGATTAACTCCACTTTGTAAGATTATTTTTGCTATAGTAGAGTATTGATCAAATAATTCATTAAAAGTTAGCAAACTTGGCGCTTTAAAATCTCCTTCTCTAGTTACAATTAATTCTTTAGGATATAATCTTTCATTGTTTAAAATAACTTTATTAGCCAGCGCAAGTATATTTTTACTAGAGCGATAGTTTTTATTTAAAGTAAAAATATTTGCATCGATAAATCTATCTTTAAAACTTCCTATAATAGAAATATCAGCCCCATTAAAAGCATAAATACTTTGGTCATAATCCCCCACACAAAATAAACTTTTGCTTTTAAAAGCATCAATTAATGAACCTTGTAAAGTATTAGTATCTTGGTACTCATCTACTAAAATCTCATCAAATTCAAAATGATGTGAAGCTAAAACATGTTTTAATTTGATCAATAAATCATTAAAATCCACATAATTAAAACGTGCTTTTTCTTCTTCGTATTCTTTTAAAATATCTTCATAAATTTCAGCATAAACAGCTTGTTCATCATAATTTTGACAAAACCAATTATAAAATTCATCTAAATTTGCATTAGTATTTTGAAATAAAGAATACACATCATACAAATAACTTGGCATATAAGGTTTAGTGTCGCTTAAATGATGAAAAGTGCGTTTTTCAAAAATGGAACGTAAAAGAATTTTAAGCTCACTAGCAGGTTTTAAAATAATATCATAATTTAACTCTTTAAGTAGGGAATAAGCAGTGCTATGAAAAGTTCCTGCTGTGATTTTTGAAGTAATACTTTTATCAAAATACCTGCCAAGTCTTTCTATCATTTCTTTACTAGCTTTATTTGTAAAGGTTAAAAGCATAATTTTTTCAGGCTTTATACCATTTTGAAGTAAAAAGGCTATTCTTGCAACTATGGTTGAAGTTTTACCTGTGCCTGCACTTGCTATGATTAGATTGTGCCCAAAAGGAGCGCTAGCAGCTTTGTATTGTTCTTCATTTAAACGCGATAAGGGCATGAGCTTCCTAGTTTAAAATTATATTTTGTATATCATTAAAATAAAAATGATTAATACCATCTTTATATTCATAATAAAGCGTAAGTTTATGAGAATCTAAAATAGTCTTAACAATATATAATCCAAGTCCAAAACTATCTTTGTTTTTCTTTCCTTGCGTAAAGGCTTGAGTGTAGTATTTCAAGTCTTTATCTAAGGCTTTTCCTTTGTTTTTAAAGCAAAGATAATCTTTAGTTATTTCTATGGTAACGCAATTTTCATCAGAATATTTTGTCGCATTATCTATCATATTTTTCATCGCAGTAGTAAAAAGTTTAAAATCCACATTGACACTAAAACTTTCTTTGATACTAATTTTTACCTTTTCATCATCACTCATAGCTATATCTTTAGCTTCATCTAAAAGATCTAAAATATTGTATTTTTTTAAATTAATTAAACCAGCACCCGAAGTAATTTGTTCAATGGCTGCAAATTCATTAATCAAAATTTCCAAACGATTAAAAGCACCCACTAATCTTTCTTTATATTTGCTATCTTCAAGCATTTCTAAAGTAATTAAACCTTTAGTAATAGGTGTTTTTAACTCATGCATAATATTTCTTAAGAAAAATTGCCTTGAAGTGTTTAGTTTTTGAATTCTCAAAATAGACTCATAAAAGGCTGTTGCTACTTGAGAAATTTCATCATTGCCTTTACTGACATTTTGAATTTCATTGAGTTTATTTTCGCCAAATTTATCTATTTGTCTTTTTAAAGCTCTAAGTGGTTTTAATTTTCTAATGATAAAAATATATAAAATCAATAAAACCATTACAACTATACTAGCAATAAGCTTAATCACAAAATAACGATAACCTTGATATTCTAAATCTTTGTACAAATAAAGCTTACCATCAAAAATGATTTTTAAATATACATTATCTTCTAAAGTAATGATTTCAACTACACCTGTGCTAGTTTGAGCGCGTGCTATGGTTTCAGCTTTGTAGATGATTTTTCTTATAGAAGATGGGGTTGTTAGTTCTATCATTTTGTAATTTTTTGTTTGCTCATAAAATTCTTTTTCGCTAATTACATGGTTAAAATACAATAATCTTGCATTGGCTATAAAAGAATATTTCGCATTAAGCTCATTAGTGTAATTTTGCTGATCATATTTTATAAGCCATAAAAATGCCAAAATCACACTAACGCTAGCAAGCAAAAAAACAAAGGTTATGGTATAAAAAATTGATGATTTATTCATTGAGTTAATTTATACCCTATACCTCTGATTGAATGAATGTATTTTGGAGTTTTAGGATCATCTCCGATTTTTTGTCTGATTCTGCTAATGATTACATCTATACTTTTATTACTAGAATCTTCACTAATAGAGCTACAATTATACACAAGTTCTTCACGACTCACCACTCCACCTTCTTTTTTAATTAAATAACTCAAAATATCAAATTCAGCATTGGTAAAGCTAATTTCTTGATCTTTCATAGTGATAGTATGTTTATATTTATCATATACAAGATCTTTTTTAACTTGAGCTTGAGCAGTTTTTGTATTTGAAATTCTTCTTAAATGACTTTTAATCCTTGCTTGAAGCTCTTGAGGATTATATGGTTTTGGTAAATAATCATCTGCACCCAAATCAAGAGCTGCAACCTTATCGCTAATATCATGTCTTGCACTTGAAATGATAATGGGTGTATCATATTTTTTACGAATTTCCTCGCATACTTCAAGTCCATCAAGTCCAGGTAAGCTTAAATCTAAAATGATTAAATCATAAGGATTTAAAGCAAGTCTTGAAAGACCTATATAAGGTTCATGAGCAATATCTACTTTCATATCAAATTGCTCTAAATATTCAGCTATAATCTCTGCTAATTCTAAATCATCTTCTATCATTAAAATATTTGTCATTTTTTTCCTTTCTTAAAAAAGTAAAGCTCTAACCATACCGCCTCTATTAATCCAAATTTTAACATATTCTTTGCCTTTATTTAATTCTAAAGCCTTAGATAATTCTTTAAAATTTGAAACTTCATATTGATCAATACCTATAATAATATCACCTTGCTCAAAGCCTATTTTTTCTGCTTTTGATTTTGGAGTAACTTCAGTGATTAAAATACCACTAATATTTTCAGGTATGCGGTATTGCTGTTTATTTTTAGAATCAAGCTCTACTAATTTTAAACCATCAATATAACCTTTTTCATATTGTAGCGATTTTTCATCTGTTTTTAGCATAAATTTAACTATTTTAACTTTATTATCTCTTTCATAAGTTACCTCTATAGCTTGTTTTGGATCAATACTTCCTATATAATTTTTTAAATCCATAGGGCTTTTAATCACAGTTTTATCTACTTTTATAATCAAATCACCTCTTTTTAACCCTGCATTATAAGCTGCTGAGTCTTTTTGAACTTCTGTTATTAAAGCTCCTTCTTGATTAGTATAAGCTTTTTTAATATCTTGAGTTAAAGCTCCTATAACTACACCTAAATATCCTCTTTCTATTTTTCCATGCTCGATAAGTTTTTGTGCAATAGATTTTGCCATATTAGAAGGGATTGCAAAGCCTATACCATTATTTCCTCCACTTCTTGAAAGTATGGCTGAGTTTATCCCGACTAAAGCCCCTCTACTATCTACTAAAGCCCCACCTGAATTTCCAGGATTAATTGAAGCATCCGTTTGAATGAAATTTTCATATTGATTTAAACCTATATTGTTTTTATTTAAAGCTGAGATAATCCCACTTGTAACACTACTTCCAACACCAAAAGGATTACCCAAGGCAAATACTACATCACCTTCTAATAATTTATCCGAATCAGCAAAAATCACAGCAGGTAAGTTTTTTGCTTCTATTTTTATCACTGCTAAATCTGTTTTAGGATCAGCCCCGATTAATTTAGCTTTATATTCAGTGCTAGAATCAGGTAAATTTACAGTAATTTTTTCAGCATCTTCTATAACATGATTATTTGTTATAATATAACCATCGCTTGAAATAATTACACCAGATCCAAGCGAACTTACTACTTCTTTTTTATTTTTTTTACTTTTTGGAGCTTGTGGAAAATCAAAACCAAAAAATTGTTTAAAATAAGGATCATTGAAAAAATCATCAATCCCAAAGGAATTACTTTGAACGGTTTTAGAAGTTGAAATATTCACAACTGAATTTTTAACTTTTTGTATAGAATCATGATAAGAAAGTATAGTATTTTGATTATCAGTTGGTAAAGATCTTTTTACATTATCATCTGCTTGTTTAAAATCAATACTAGCACTAAAAAGACTAGTTGCTAATGCCAAAGAAAGAACCATAGTTTTTTTCATGTATTATCCTTTGTAAAATCAATTTACACAAGTATAAAATTTTATTTTTACGCAATTGTAAATAAAACCTTTAGTTTTAAAACTTATAAAACTTGATTGACTAAGACTAAAGTTTATGGTATAATCTTATAAAAAATAAGGAATAAAAAAATGAGTAATAGTTTATATGAAACACTAGGTGTTTCGCAAAATGCTAGCGCAGATGAAATAAAAAAAGCTTATAGAAAATTAGCAAGACAATACCACCCAGATATCAATAAAGAAGCAGGTGCTGAGGAAAAATTTAAAGAAATTAACGCCGCTTATGAAATTTTAAGTGATGAGAAAAAAAGAGCTCAATATGATAGATATGGTGATTCTATGTTTGGTGGGCAAAGTTTTCATGATTTTTCAAGAAATGCAGGCGGAGCTGATATTAATGATATTTTAAATAATATTTTTGGCGGAGGCTTTGGGAGTTTTGGCAGAGGCTTTAGCTCTAGTAATAATTTTAGAAGTGGTTTTGGGGGTTTTGGGGGTTTTGAAGAGGATTTAGACTTACAAGCAAGTGTTAAAATTCCTTTTGAAAAAGGAATTTTAGGTGGTGAACATACTATAAATATCAATAACGAACAAGTTAAAATCAAAATTCCACATGGTATAAAAGATGGCGAAAAGCTACGCATACGAGGTAAGGGAAAAAGCTTTCAAGGACAAAAAGGAGATTTGATTTTAAAGGTAGAGCTTGAAAAAAGTGATGAATACGAAAGAGAAGATGATGATTTATACAAAAAAGTTGAAATTAGCTTAAAAACAGCACTTTTTGGAGATAAAATCAGCATACATACCCCAAGAAAAGAAGTTAAAATCACCATACCACCAAATTCAAAAAACAATCAAAAAATCAGACTTAAAGGCTATGGGGTGCAAAATAGAAAAACAGATCTTTATGGAGATATGTATTTAATTTTAAATGTAAAAATACCTGATATTAATAGCCTTGATCCTGAATTTGTAAAAATTTTAGAAGAAAAATTACCTTAAAAGGAGTATGCAATGGAGCATAGTTATGATGAACCAGTGTATCTTATAAGTGTTGTTGCAAAGGTTTTAAGCATACACCCACAAACTCTAAGACAATATGAAAAAGAAGGTTTGGTTGAACCAAGTAGAACCGATGGCAAAATGAGACTTTATTCTCAAAAAGATATAGATAGAATCAAAATGATTTTACGCTTAACAAGAGATCTTGGAGTTAATTTAGCTGGTGTTGATGTGATTTTAAAACTAAAAACAAAAATTGATGAGTTTGAAAATACCATTGAAGAATTAAGATTAGAACTTGATAGAAGAGATAATCCTTCAAAATCAAGAGCAGTAGTAAAACACAGAAGCAATTTTGACTTAATTTTTTTAGAAAAAATAAAATAATAAAACATTACAAAAGGTTGGTGAGTGGATGCTTTTATAACTTTATTTTTAACTGCAGTAGCAGTTGCTGTCGTACTTAATGTTATACTTAAAAAATTTGGAATTCCAACCATTATAGGCTATATAGCTACAGGTTTATTTGTGCGTGAATTTTATGGTTTTAGCACGAATGAAATCATTATCCATGTGGCTGAGTTTGGTATAGTTTTTTTAATGTTTACCATAGGGCTTGAATTTTCATTTAAACATCTTTTAGCAATGAAAAAAGAAGTATTTTTAAATGGAAGTTTACAAATGCTAACTTGTGGCTTGGTTTGTACTTTACTTGTAACTTATATTTTAGGTATAGCAAACCATATAGCAATGATAGCAGGTTTTGCTCTAGCTTTATCTTCTACAGCTATAGTTTTAAAAATACTTAATGATAGTGGCGATATCAATGAAGAATATGGCCGAAAAGCTTTGGGAATTTTGCTTTTTCAAGATATTGCCGTAATACCACTGCTGTTAATGATTGATATATTTAGCTCTCAAAATGCTGATATTTCAAAGCTTTTATTTACAACCTTAGTCAGTGCTGTGATTTTACTTGTTTTGCTTTATTTTATAGGCAAATACCTTTTTACTTATGTTTTAAAATTTATCATTAAGACCAATGCAAATGAAATTTTCATCGCTACCATACTTTTTACCGTAATAGGGGCAAGCTTTTTAGCGCATTCTTTTGGTTTTTCATATTCACTTGGGGCATTCATAGCTGGAGCTTTGATAGCTGAAACTAAATATAAACATAAAATAGAAGCAGACTTGGTTCCTTTTAGGGATTTACTTTTAGGATTTTTCTTTATTAGTGTTGGCTTGCAAATTGATTTTCATATAGTTTTTGAAAATTGGTTTTTGATTTTTGTTTTTGTAAGTTTGGTGTTATTGATAAAATTTGTAGTAATTTATGGTCTTTTAATCCTTTATACAAGAAAAAGAGTAGCTTTAAAAACTGCTTTGAGTATTTCTCAAATTGGAGAATTTGCACTAGCGGTGTTTTCTCTAATGCAAGTAAATTCGCTTATAGATGAAAAAACAGCACAAATTTTTATTATAGTTTCTATCATCACTATGGTTGCAACACCTTTTATTTTAAATAATCTTAGAAAAATAGCCAACGCAGCCGAAGGTGAGCAAAATGATATGGCTAAATTTTATCTATGTGATCAAAAAATGAAAGATCATTTTATCATTTTTGGTTATACAAGATTGGGTCAAGAAGTAGTGCAAAAGATTAAAAAAACAGGTATTCCATATCTAGTTTTAGAAAGTGATTTAAATTTAGTTGAGCTTGGGCGTAGCAGAAATGAGAATGTTTTTTTTGCTAGTGTAGCGCAAGTAGAAACATTAAAAGTAGCTAATATAGAAGAATGCTCAGTTGCTATTATAACCATAAGCAATGAAGCTAAACTTGATATGCTCTATCAAGTGCTTTCTAATTTCAATAAACCCATACAAACGGTTTTAAAAACAAGTGGTACAGGCGCTAAGATCATTTTCCCACACACCGATAAACATTTACACATTGTAGATGCTGAAGCTTCAATAGCTAGAAATTTAGTACAAGAAGCATTACAATGTAGAATTAATACAAGTGCAGCAGAATGAAAAATGATGAAAAAGCTTTGAGAGTTAAATATGTAAGAGCTTTAGAAAAATTTACCAACTCTGCTGTGAATGCTTTAAAAAGGGAAGATTTTGATTTAACACTTTTTAGAGAAAGAATGCAAAAAAATGCTAAAATCTTTGAAAAAGTTCAAGCGGTGTTTTTGGATTCTACTTATACTAAAGCTTTAGAGCTTTTTGTAAATGAGTGTTTAGATGAAAGTTTAGATCAAAAAACCTTAGCTTCAAAAGCTAATGCTTTGTATAAGCTAAAAAATAATCAAAGTTATAAAAAAGACAAACATAAAATTAAATTTAAGGATGAATATTGATAAATGTAATTTTTGATATGGATGGCACGCTTATAGATAGTGCTAATGCTATAGTATGTGCGGTAAATGAAATAAGAGCGGATTTAAATTTAGAACCTTTAAAAAGAGAGTTTATTTTAGATACTATCAATACTCCTGGGCAAAATTATGCTAAGATTTTTTATGGGGTTGATACTTACTCACATACTAGTTTTAAAGAAGGTTATGAGAAATATTTTATTAAGCATTATGATCAAAGTGTGGTGCTTTTTGATGGTGTGCTTGAGGTTTTGGAATTTTGTAAAAAAAACGATTGTTATCTGGCTATAGCTACTAATGCACCTCAGGAAAGCTTGGTGCCTATTTTAAAAAAACAAAACATTCTTTCATATTTTGATAAAATACTAGGTGTTAGTTATGGTATAGAAGCTAAGCCTGATCCTATGATGCTAAGATTAATTGCAGATGAAGCAAAATATGAAAAAAGTATTTTTATAGGCGATAGTTTAAAAGACAGACTTTGTGCTAAAAATGCTAAGATGGATTATATACATATTTCTTGGCAAAAAGAAACTAAAGACTTAGATGAAGTTAACGATAAAACTACTTTAATAGAAAAAATTCAAACTCACATGAAAGGTTAAAAAATGGATATTTTTGATGAAATGTTTGCAAAAAGCCCTAAAGAAAAATTTATTGAAACAATAAAATATGCAAATTTAGGTGCATTGGAAAATGTTTTAGAAAAATTATTAGCCGATCATATCGCTATGATAGAGCTTTTAGAAAAAAATAATTTAAATGAAAGCGATGTAGCGCAATTTCAAATGGAAAATTCACTCTTAATAGATGAGAGAAAAAATGATTTTTACATAGGCTTAAGTGCTGAAATTTTAGGGCATGAGGGTTGATTTTGCGTTTACTTTTATCTTTATTTTTGATGTTTAACTTTTTAAATGCTGAAGTATTTTTTGATTATACTTATAAATTTACCCTGAGTAAAGATGAAAAAGCAAGTGTAAAAATAAAAGAAATTGACTATCCTGATGAGATTTATTATTTTGACTTCTCATGGACTTTATTTGATCAAACTAATATCATTGTTCATTCAAAGTATAAAAAATACCCTAGACAATTTGTGATGTCTTTAAGAAGAAATTTAAACTGGGTTGATCAAGCCTTAGTGCCTGATTATAAAAATCCTCATATAGATAGAGCAAGATTGATACTTGAATTTAGTGATTTTAAAAAAGGTGAGGCTATTTTTACTGTGTATATAGAAGATAGAGATAAGAAATTAGAAGTAGAATTTTTAGACCCTAGAAAAGCCACTCTTAATCAAAACTAAAGTAAAATTTAATAAAATATAATTATAAGAAAACTAAGGAAAGCATAGTGCAAAAGATCGATCAGTATATGCATGAATTTTTATCTGAATTAAATTATGAGCCTATTTTAACCATGAGTTCAAAACTTCAAGGTGGTAAAAAATTACGCTCAAAACTACTTTTAAAAATAGCTGGGGAAAGTGATATTAGCTATAAAATCTGCGCTATTATAGAGTTAATTCATGCTGCAAGCTTATTGCACGATGATGTGATTGATGAAGCAAAATTAAGAAGAGGTGTAAAGTCTATCAATGCACAATTTGGAGCTAAAAATGCTATCATGCTTGGAGATATTTTATACTCAAAAGCCTTCTATGAACTTTCTTTGATTGATTTAAAATTAGCAAAAATTATCTCTAATGCTGTTGTAATGCTTTCTGTTGGTGAATTAATGGATGTAAATTTAAGCGAAACTTTCAATACTGATAAAAATGCTTATTTACAAATGATATATAACAAAACAGCCGTTTTAATCGAAGCTAGTGCAAGATGTGGGGCTATACTTGCTAATTTAAATGAAGATGATTTTGCAGAATATGGTAAAAATTTAGGTTTAGCTTTTCAAATTGTAGATGATATTTTAGATATTAAAGGTGATGAGCAAACTTTAGGTAAACCTGCTATGAATGATTTTAAAGAAGGTAAAACCACTCTTGCTTATATGTATTTACATGAAAAATTAAATCCACAAGATCAAGAAATACTTAAGTCTTATTACAAGAAAGATTTAAGTGTGAATGAGCTTGCCTGGATTAAAAATAAAATGCAAGAGTATGAAATTTTTAATCAAGTTGGCCAAGAACTAAACACTTATGCAAATAATGCACTAAAAGCTATAAAAAAATACAATATAAAAGATTTAGAAGATATTATTAAAAGCATGATAGAAAGGGAATTTTAATGCATTATTACTGCATCAGTTTTACACATAAAAATACAGATATTGCTACTAGAGAAAAACTTTCCTTTTCTAATGAAGACAAAAAAAGAGAATTACTAAAGCTAATCCATACTAATAATAAAATTTTAGAAAGCTTAGTGCTTAGTACTTGCAATAGGGTTGAAATTTTTCTTTTTGTTGGGGATGTTGAAAGCATTAATGAGCATATTTTAAAAACACTTAGTTTGCTTTGTGGGGTTGATAGAGAAAATTTAAGCACCAAGGCTGATTTTTACGAAGATAGCGGAGCCATCCATCATTTATTTTCTGTGGCAAGTTCGCTTGATAGCTTGGTTATTGGTGAAACACAAATTGCTGGACAATTAAAAGATGCTTATAAATTTGCCCTGCAAGAGCAAAGATGTGGTGTGCATATAACTAGAGCAGTTCATTATGCTTTTAAATGTGCGGCAAATGTTAGAAATCAAACTGAAATTTCTAAAAATCCTATTTCGGTTGCTTCAGTGGCGGTGGCAAAAGCTAAAGAACTTGTAAATTTAGAAAATAAAACTGCTGTTGTAGTAGGTGCAGGGGAAATGAGCGAACTAGCCTGTAAGCATTTATTAAATGCCAAGGCTAAAGTATTGATATTAAATAGAGATATACAAAATGCCCAAAAGCTTTGCGAGGATTTAGGTGAAAATGCAAGCTATGAAAGTATTGCAAATTTAAAAGAAGTACTAAATCAATATGAGATATTTTTTAGCGCCACAAACGCTCCGCATGCTATCATAACCAATGATTTATTAGAAGAAAAAGATTATAAAAGATATTTTTTTGATATAGCAGTGCCTAGGGATATTGATGTAAAAGCAAATGAAAAAAATATAGTTTATGCTGTTGATGATTTAGAAGAAGTTGTAAGAAAAAATTTAACTCTAAGAGAACACCAAGCCCAAATTGCTTATTCCATAGTAGGTACTATGACAAATGAGTTTTTTCAACATCTAAGCAAACTAGCAACCTTGCCTTTAGTTAAGCATTTACGCTTACAAGCTGATGAAATCGCTAAAGAACAATTACAAAAGGCTATAGATAAAGGATATTTAAAGCACTCAAACCATGAAGAAGCAAGAAAGCTTATAAGACAAGTAATGAATGCATTTTTACATCATCCTAGCGTAAATTTAAAAAAACTAAGCGGAACTATGCAAAATGATTCAGTAATTAATGCTATGCGTTATGTGTTTGATTTAAAAAATGAAAATATGGAAGGTTTAAACCTTTATAAATGTGAATTTAATTTGGAGAATAATCATGAAATTTAGTAAATTTTATGCCATAAGCACAAAAGAAAATCCAAAAGATGCTACTTTACCAAGTCATATATTTTTAGTTAAAGGTGCCTTTGTAGAACAAATTGGAAGTGGTTTGTATAATTTTTTACCTTTAGGAAAAAGAGTTTTAGATAAGATTAAAAATATCATCAAAGAAGAAATGGATAAAGCAGGGGCTTTAGAAGTAAATTTAAGTTTTAATACCCCAGCTGAACTTTGGAAAGAAAGTGGGAGATTTAATGTTTTTGGTAAAGAGCTTTTACGCTTTAAAGATAGAAAAGAAAATGATTTTGTTTTAGGGCCAACCCATGAAGAAGCTATGGTAGCTTTAGTAAGAAATAAAATAAATTCTTACAAACAACTTCCTTTGCATTTGTATCAAATAGGACTTAAATTTAGAGATGAAGCTAGACCTAGATTTGGACTTTTAAGATGTAGGGAATTTTTAATGAAAGATGGCTATAGCTTTCATGCTAGCGAAGCTGATTTAGACAAAGAATTTAATCTTATGCATGAAACTTATAGTAAAATTCTTACAAGATTAGGACTTGAATTTAGAGCTGTTGAAGCTGATAGTGGGGCTATTGGTGGCAGTGGTTCAAAAGAATTTATGGTTTTGGCTAAAAATGGCGAGGATGATATATTATTATGTGAGCATTGTGATTATGCTGCAAATATTGAAGCAGCAAAAAGAGCTAAAAAAAGTTGTGAAGATGAAAGGCCAGAAGCTGACTTTGCTACACAATTTCACACTCCAAATGTAAAAACTATAGAAGAATTAGCGGAATTTTTTAAAATTAACCCTTACTATACTATTAAAGCTATTGCTAAAAAAGCTATTTATGAAAATGAAGAAAAAATTGTAGTATTTTTTATACGCGGTGATGATGAATTACAAGAAGTTAAAGCACTAAATGCAGCAAATGCACTAGAATTAGTTGATGCAAGTGAAGAAGAATTAGAAAAAGCAGGTTTGGTACCAGGATTTATCGGCTTTGTAGGATTAAATGGCGTTGATTTTTATATTGATCATGAGCTTGAAAATGAAACAAATATGATTATTGGAGCAAATAAAAAAGATTATCATTTAGTCGGAATCAATGTTGTAAATTTAAATAAAGAACGCTTTAAAGATCTTGCGGCAGTTAAAGAACATGATCTTTGTCCAAAATGTCAGCACAAGCTTAAGCAAAGCAAAGGTATTGAAGTAGGGCATATTTTTAAACTTGGAAATAAATACTCAAAAGCAATGAATGCAAGCTATTTAGATGAAAATGGTAAAGCTCAATTTTTCACTATGGGTTGTTATGGTATGGGTGTTAGTCGTTTAGTAGCTGTTGCCATAGAAGCAAGTCATGATGAAAAAGGTTGCATTTGGAATAAAACTCTAGCTCCTTTTGTTTTAGATATTATCGTTTCTAATATAAAAGACACAAAAGCTATGGAATTTGCTGAACAAATTTATACTCATTTTAGTAATAAAGAGATTTTATTTGATGATAGAAATGAGCGTTTTGGTGTAAAGATTAATGATTTTGAATTAATGGGCTTTCCTTATGCTTTAGTTATAGGTAAGGGCTTAGAAAATGATGAAGTAGAGTTGATCCATAGAAATACCTTAGAAAAACAAGTTTTAAAAACCCAAGAAGTAATTTCACACTTAGAGAAAATTCTATGATGGTAAAAACAAATTTAAGTGCATTTTTGATTTTAGAATTAATCGCTAGTATTTTATTTATAACCTTTTTTGGCTTTTTAAATTTTTTTATGATAGTTTTTGCAAGTATGTTTTTAGGAGCAATGTTTTTAGCAAAGACTTGGACAAATCTCATCACTATGCAAAATACCAATACAAATTTATTTGGTATGATTAAATTATTTTCCTTAACTATAGTTGGAATTTTACTTTTAATACCAGGAATTTTAAGCACATTTTTGGGAATTTTACTCTTATTTTTTATGATGATATTAAAATTATTTACAAAACAAAAAAGAAAATATCATCAAACAAACAACGAAGAAGAAATCATAGATGTAGAAATCATACAGGAGCATAAAAAATGCAATTAATCATCGCAACAAGAAAAAGCCAACTTGCATTATGGCAAAGTGAGTATATAAAAAATAAATTATTACAAACACATTCTGATTTAGAAATTTCTTTAGAGGGTTTTAAAACTAAAGGTGATGTTTTACTTGATTCTCCTTTAGCTAAAATAGGTGGAAAAGGACTTTTTACAAAAGAACTTGAAGAAAGTATGTTAAGAGGTGATTCACACTTAGCTGTGCATAGCTTAAAAGATGTGCCAAGCTTCTTTCCTGATGGCTTAGTTTTAGCTGCTATTTCAAAAAGAGAAGTGGTAAATGATGCTTTTTTAAGTGAGTATTATGAAAGTTTAAATGCTCTTCCAAAAGGTGCAAAAGTAGGCACTACAAGTCTTAGAAGAAGAATGCAGCTTTTAGCGTTAAGACCTGATTTAAATATCATTTCTTTAAGAGGTAATATCAACTCACGCTTAGAAAAACTTAAAGCTAAGGAATTTGATGCTATTATTTTAGCTCTAGCTGGCATTAAACGCTTGGGTTTAGATAAAGAAATAAAGTACATTAGGGCTTTTGAGCTTGATGAGATGATACCTGCAGCTTCTCAAGGAGCTTTAGGTATAGAAAGCATTGATGATAAACAAATTTTAAAATACCTTGAATGTTTAAATGATGAAAATGCCTTTATAGAAACCCATATAGAAAGAGATTTTATAAAAACTCTAGAAGGTGGCTGCCAAGTACCTATAGGTATTAATGCAAAAATCATTGATGAAAAAATAGAGATTCGCGCCATAGTAGGCTTACCTGATGCAAGTAAAATTCTCAAAGAAAAAAGAATGATTAATAAGCAAGATTACGCAAAAGCGGGCGAGCTTTTAGCTAAAGAAATGATAGCAAAAGGTGCAAAAGAAATTTTAAAAGAAGCAGAGAGTATGATATAAATGCAAAAATTCGTAGAGCTTTTAGAAAAAAATAATTTATTAAAAACCATTCATGAACCCGTTGATGTTGATCTTGAGATGGCACATTTAGCTTATATAGAAGTCAAAAAAGAAGACTCAAAAGCCTTACTTTTTACTAATGCAGTCAAAAATGGTAAAAAATACGATTATCCTGTTCTTTTAAATACTTTTTGTAATGAAAAAGCTTTAAAATTAGCATTTGAAAAAGACTATGAAGATGTAGCTAAAGAAATTAGATCTTTACTTAAAATGCATATACCACAAAGCTTTGGTGCAAAATTAAATTTTTTCAAAACCCTACTTGATTTAAAAAATATCCCACCAAAACGCATTAAAAAAGATGGAGAATTCAACTATAAAAGCTTAAATTCATTATATGATATGCCTATTTTAAAAACTTGGGAAAAAGATGCTGCGCCTTTTATCACCATGGGGCAAGTTTATACTCAAAGTATAGATGGAAAGCAAAATAATCTTGGAATGTATCGTTTGCAAGTAGTTGATGAAAAAACCTTGCTTATGCATTGGCAAATTCACAAAGATGCGAGCCATTTTTTCCATGAGTATAAAAAAGCAAATCAAAAAATGCCAGTAAGCATAGCCATAGGTGGAGATCCTTTATATATTTGGTGTGCTCAAGCGCCTTTGCCAAAAGGAATTTTTGAACTTTTACTTTATGGTTTTATCAAGAAAAAACCTGCCATTTTGGCAAAATGCAAAAGTAACCATCTTTACGTACCTTATGATAGTGACTTTGTAATCGAGGGCTTTGTAGATCCAAATGAATTCGCACCTGAGGGACCTTTTGGAGACCATACAGGTTTTTATACCCCTGTTGAACTTTGTCCTATTTTAAAAGTAGAAAAAATCTTTGCTAAAAAAAATGCGATTTATCAAGCTACTGTTGTGGGAAAACCACCTTTAGAAGATAAATACATGGGACTTGGAACAGAAAGAGTTTTTTTACCTTTACTTCAAACAAATGCCCCTGATTTGATAGATTATAACATGCCTGAAAATGGGGTTTTTCATAATCTAATCTTGGCTAAAATAGAAGCAAAATACCCAGCTCATGCAAAACAAGTAATGCATACTTTTTGGGGAGTAGGGCAAATGAGTTTTGTAAAACATGCTATTTTTGTTGATGAAAATGCGCCTTGTTTGAAAGATTATGACAAACTCATACCTTATATACTCAATCGCTTTGATGAAGAAAAATTACTTATTAGCGAAGGAATTTGTGATCAACTCGACCATGCTTCAAGCACTTATTGTTATGGTGGCAAAGCAGGGCTTGATGCATGTGGTGATGAGAAAAAAGTTGAACTTGAAATTCTAAGCGATGAGGCTTTACTTTCACTTTTTAAAGAAAAAGATCAAAGTATTTTAAAATTAAAGCAATTTTACACTCAAACCTTTGCTCCAGTTTGCGTGATTTTGATAGATAAAAAAGAAAAAATAACTCAAGTTTTTGAAAAATTACAAACTTATAAAAAACATTTTAGAATTTTAGTTTTCTTAGATTCAGATGCTATTTTAGAAAATCCTTATATGCTAATTTGGCGTGTGGTAAATAATATAGATGCAAAAAGAGATATATTTATCAAAAAAGATTGCGTTGCGATTGATGCAACAAATAAAGGATCATTAGAAGATTATCATAAAGAATGGCCTTTAATGACAAATTGCTCTAAAGAAGTCATAGATAGACTTATTACAAGAAATTTACTTCCAAATGATGAAAAATTATTCAAAAAGTTTGAAATTTTTTAATTTTAAGCTTTTTGAGAACACTTTTTGCTTATTAATAATATAGAGATTTTTAATCTAAATATTAAGTTTTTTAAAATTATGTCGATAGAGTATTTTAAAGTCTTTTAAAAAGGAGTTTAAAATGGACATTGGAAATATTCAAAGGGATGCAAACACAGCACAATTTAATACAAAAAGTACTGGAAAAGTATCTCAAGAAAATCAACAGCAAACTAATTTAAATAATCAAGATGAGAATTTAAATGAAAAATTGAAAAATGCAACAGAAAAACTTAATAATCAAATGGAAACACTAGAAACAAACGTACGTTTTGCATATAATGATAAAATCAATGAAATGTATGTTAGTGTAACCGAAAAAGATACTGGTAGGTTAATACGTAAAATTCCTAGCGAGGAAGTTATGAAGCTAATAGAACATTTTCAAGGTGTTATTGGCACTATTTTTGATAAGGAGAGTTAATTATGGCAGTAGGTAGTTTAGGAAGTTTAGGAATAGGTTCAGGAGTTTTAACAAGCGATACATTAAACAAGCTAAAAGAAGCAGAAATGAATGCGCATTTAGGTCTTTATAACTCACAGCTTGAAACTAATACTTCAAGACAAAAAGACCTAGCAGAACTTGAAGCTAAGCTACTTGCGTTTCAAACAGCCGTAAATAGCTTAGGTGATGCTTCACAATTTAACAAGAAAAAAGTATCACCTAGTGTAAGTGGAGATAGCGCTGCTGCTGGTTTAACAGTAGGATCTTTATCTAACCTTACAAACATGAAAGTTATTGTTGATCAACTTGCACAAAAAGACGTGTATCAAAGTAATGGATTTAAAGATAAAACTGCTACTGTAATGGGTAGTTTGGGTATAGAAGGTGTAGATGGCAAAACTTCTTTTACTATTACCCAAGATGGAAAAGATTATAAAATCGATATTGATGAAAGCACTACTGTATCTCAGCTTGCAGAAAAAATAAATGCCGCAACAGGTGGAAAAGTAGAAGCTAAAATAGTTAATACAGGAGATAGAGATAATCCATACCGCTTAGTAGTACAAAGTACTGAAACAGGAACTAAAAATAATATTTCTTTTTCAGGTGATGAAAAGTTATTAAATGCTATGGGTTGGGGACTTGATAAAAATAGCATTAGCGCTGGTGGTTTGTATGGTTTTAGACCAACAGGTGCTGGAGAAGAAAATAAAGATAAAATAAGCGGACAAATTAGTAGTGGAAGCTTTGATGACAAACTACTTAATCCAGGAGAAAAAACCTCTTTTACTTTTGTTATTAAAAATGGTGAAAGATATGATAGATTTACCATTGATGTAGACGAGAATACTACTTATAAAAGTTTAGCAGAAGATTTAAAAAAACAAACCAATGGAAAAGTGGAATTAAGCTTTGGAGATGATGGAAAATCTTTTACTTTTAGAGCTACCAATGGTGGGCAATTAAGTCTTTTTGATGGTGGTTATGCAACTGATACTGAAGGAAATATAGATCAAGCCAATTATGCTAGAGATAGCAAAGCTACTTCACTATTGAAAGATAAATTTGGCATTACTCTAGATACTAGCACTCCACAAGGCTACAATGTAGCTTCAAACAATGAAAATCACATCCAAAAAGGTATGGACGCTATCTTTAGTGTAGATGGTGTTAAAATGACAAGACCAACTAATACTATCACTGATATAGCTCCAGATGTTACCTTAGAATTAAAACAAAAAGGAGAAATAACCTTTAACGTTTCTCAAGACACTGAAGCACTTGCGCAATCTTTAGAAAGTTTAGTCACTGCTTATAATGATTTAATGATAAATCTTAATGCAGCGACAAAATATGATCCAGAAGCAGGAGTACAAGGGAATTTTGTAGGTGTTAGCGAAATTTATAATATAAAATCTGAGATAAACAATATTTTACTTCAAACTATAACAGTAGATGGAACTGTTACGGTTGGTGATAGTGAAAGTTCAGAAGGGATTGAAGTTTCCTCTAAAGTAAGTTTATCTTTGGCTGATTATGGCTTAACGTTAAACGATGGTGTTTTATCTTTTGATTCAGGAAAATTTAACTCTAAATTTAACGAAGATCCTGAATTAGCTGAAAAATTTTTCGTAGGAAGTAATGGTTTTGAAGATATTGATTTAGCTGGTGATAGAGTAAGTAATCTTGGTAATCAAGATATAGAATTTAAAGAAGGTAGTTTTACTATCACTTATAATGATACAACCATAGATTTAGGCAAAACTCCAAATGGAGATCCTTTTGTATTAACAGGTAAAGATGATATTGAAAAAGCTAAAAATTTGGTTGATCATATAAATAGTTTTGGCTTAGAAGGTTTAGAGGCTAGCTTTGAAATCATTAACCAAGGTAATGAAAATCAACAAATTCAATTTAAAATCAAAGGAACTTCAGGTAGCAACTTAGAAATTCAAGGTGATAATGAATTTTTGAAAAAATTTGGTTTAAGTTCTAGAACCTTATATTCAGTTTATAAAGAAGAAACTGGAACTTTTGGTATGCTAAAAAATACCATGGGTGAAATAATGAGTTCTGAAGGTTCATTTGGAGGTTATAAAGCATCTTTAACAAAAGAATCAAAAAATCTAAATGAAACCATAGAAAGCACCAAAGCTTCCATAGAAAGTAGATATGATACAATGTGGTCAAGATGGGCAGCATATGATGGTATCATTGCACAACTAAATAACCAAGCAAGTGTTATTGCAAATATGATCAATGCAGCAAATAATCAAAATTCTTAAAATAAAGAAAGGGTTTAAATGCTAAATAGTGCAGTTTATAGCGCATATTCACAAAATCAAACTGGTGTAGAATCCCAAGAGAAACTTATAGAAATGCTATATAGTGGGATTTTGCGCTTTTCAAGTAGGATAAAAATAGCTATACAAAATGAAAATATAGAAGAAAGAGTGTATTATGTAAAAAGAGCTAGTGCTATTTTTATTGAATTGTTAAATTGTCTTGATTATGATAAGGGCGGCGAAGTAGCACATTATTTAAGTGGCTTATACACTAGAGAATTACAACTTCTTTCTTTAGCAAACATAGAAAACAGTGAAGCAAGAGTAGATGAAGTAATAAATGTGGTAAAAGGCTTATTAGAAGCTTGGAGAGAAGTACACCAAAAATGAGTGAAAAAAAATGGATTGATGAATTTAAACTAGCTGTCTATACTGAAGATGTAGAAAAAATAGTTAAACTTATGGAAAAACCGGATTATAAAGATTGTCCCAATGAGGCTTTAGCGCTAACTAATGAAGCGATAGCTTTTATGAAAAAAAAGCAAGATGAAATAGCTGTTAATTTACAAAAACTCAAAAAAGCTTCTGCTTATATAAAGTAAAACATGGCTATAAGCCGAGTTCTGTCAAGAACGATCATTTATCTAGACTTGTTTTTACAAACAAGTTCAAGCGAAGGGTTATATTATAAGACAAAAACCACCCCTTCTTGCTGCAGATTGGGTTTACATAGCTAGCTTTGTTACCAAAGCTACTGGTAGGCTCTTACTCTACCGTTTCACCTTTTCCATATAAAATATGGTAGTTTTCTTTCTGTTGCACTTTCCCTTAGGTTGCCCTAGCCATCCATTAGATGGAATCCTTGTCTTATTGCAGCTCGGACTTTCCTCTTCAAAAAGAAGCGATCGCTTGCCATGTTTAGACAAATTCTACCAAAAAAATTATTTTTATACCAGAGCAAAAACAAGATTTAATGTAATTTTTAATTTATTTTCATATTTTACAAGTTCTAAATTTTTAACTTTTATACAAGGATCTAATTTTTGCAAAAACTGCGTTAAAAAAATAAAATCGCCAACAAAACTTAATCTTAATTCATAATAAGCAAAATATTCATCTTGACTTTTGTAACTTTGAATTTGCAAAGATTTAACTCCATTAAGATTCTTTTCTATATCCTTTAAAATACTTTGATAATCTTTATTTATGCTTAAAAACGAGTGATCATTATAAGATATATTTTCATCTTTTTTTAAATCAGAAATCACTTCTTGTTTTTGCTCGTATTTTGTTTGTAAAATATATAGTTCATCTTTTGACAACTTCATTTGTTTTTCAAAATAGTCAAAAACACCCATATAAACCATGAAAAAACCAAAAACAAAAACAACTATCAAAGACAATATAAATTCACGCTCAGATAACTTAGCAAAGATATTTTCTAAATTTTTATAAAGATTTTTCAAAAACAAGAGTGATTTTTCCATTATTAACTTCTTTATTTTTTAATACAAAATGATGCTTTTTAAAATCTTCATAAAATTCATAGTCATTTTTAAGCTCTATAATAAAATCATTATTTTTAACATACAAAGCCTCTATATAAGCTTGATGAGAATTTAAAACTTTTAAAAAATCATAAAAATCTTTATAACAAAGTGCATTTGCATAAAATTTTTGTAACAAATCAACCTTTAACTCATTTTCTTCTTGTAGTTTTTTAAACTCTTGATTTTGCTTTTGATTAATTTTTACCTGTTCTAAAATATCATCTTGCTTTTTTATTAAATTTTCATATTTTGTTTTCTCATTTTCATAAAATGATTTTTGTGTATACAAATACAAAGGATAAGCTAAAGCTAGCAAAACTCCACAAACAAAAGCCAATAAAATCTTAAAACTAAAAGATTTTAAATGATTTATTTTTTCTTTGTTGGTAAAATTAATCTTGACTTGATCGCAATTTTTTAACAATTTTTGATAAAAAATATTACTATTAAATTTATCAAAACTACTAAGATTTTGAGTATCATCTATGCTTATAATGTGCTTATAAGTATTTTTTAATTTTTCATTATATATTTTATCATAAACATTTAATGGTATAACTTTACAATTTTGAAAATCACATCCTAAATACTCCACTAAAACTATGTATTTTTCCTTAAACAATAATGCAAGATTTTCGCTATTTGTGTTATTTTTAAAATACACTTCAAAAAGCAGGGGTTCTGGTATTATATAATCAATATCTAAAATATCTTCATACTTGCACAAGAATACATATGCAAAAGATTTATCTTGAAAATACTTTAGCTTATAAGAAAAATCATCTTTAAGACCAAGCTCCTCAAAGCTCTTTTTTAAAATTTCATCTTCGCTAATAGGATTTGCAAATTTAATATATAAAAGCTTTTCATAAGCAAGAAAATCTTTTAGAATAGTTTTCTTACTCATCATAAAGTATTTTCTTAAGGTTTTGCTCGTTTTTGTGCCAATTTTTCTCAAGTTGAACGAATAATTTTAACATTACCTTTTTTTGTGCTAATTTTTCTATTTTCACTCTAGCTTCTTTACCTATACGCTTAATTGTAGCACCATCTTTACCTAATATCATTCCTTTGTGAGAATTACTATCTGTAATGATAGTGGCATTGATATAATAAATTTGCTCTAATTCTTTGATTTTTTCTATTTTTACTTCAGTGCTATAAGGAATTTCATCACTTAAATTTTCATATATAGCTTCTAAGATAAAATCTCTATAAATATCCTTTTCATTTGTAGTAGTAATAAACTCAGGATCAAAATAATACGGATGTTCAGGCAAATACTTAATCATCTCATCTAAAAGAATTTTTTTATAAAATTTTTGCTTAGCAGAATAGGGGATAATAGCACTAAAATGTGAGCTAAACTGAGAATACTCACTTAATTTTTTAAGCAAAACTTCTTTTTTTACTAAATCAACCTTATTAATCAACACAATATGTGGTACTTTGGGATTTAAACTTAAAAAATTTTCATAATCTTTAATATCATCGTAAATACTAGCTACAAATAAAATCACATCACAATCAGCAATGCTTTTAATCGCTAAATCAATCATAAGCTGATTCATAACCTTAGAGCTTGCATGCAAACCTGGTGTATCTATAAAAATAAGCTGATGATTTTCATGCATTATGATTGCATTAATCTTTCTTCTTGTAGCGTTTTGCTTATGAGAAACCATAGCAACTTTTTCTTCTAATAAAGAATTTAGGATAGAACTTTTTCCCGCATTAGTTCTACCCACTATGCTTATAAAGCCACTTTTCACAAGATATACCTAGCTAAATCTTTATTTTCTATGATATCTCCAAGCTTAACTTGCACTTTAAAATCGTCTATTTTATATACCTTACCTGCGTATTCATCTGCTTCAAAACTAATATCTTCTAAAAGTTTTTCCACTACTGTATGTAAACGTCTTGCACCAATATCTTGCATTTCTTCATTAGCCTTGCTTGCTATTTTTGCTATTTCTCTAATAGCCTCATCTTCAAAAACAAGCTCTACATTTTCAGTTTTTAAAAGCTCAATATATTGTGTTAGTAATGAATTTTTAGGTCTTGTTAAAATAGCATATAAAGCATCCTCATCTAATGAATCAAGCTCAACTCTTAAAGGAAAACGCCCTTGAAGTTCAGGGATTAAATCACTTGGCTTACTTAGATGAAAAGCACCTGCAGCGATAAATAAAATATGATCAGTTTTTAAAGGTCCAAATTTAGTTTGTATAGTACTACCTTCAACTATAGGAAGTAAATCTCTTTGCACCCCTTCTTTGCTTGGATCTTGGCGGTTTGAATTGGAGCTTGAAACTGCTACTTTATCTATCTCATCGATAAAAATAATCCCTTCGTTTTCTGCTCTTCTTAAAGCCTCGCCTTTAATACTTTCCATATCAAGAATTTTTTCACTTGCTTCTTGAGCTAGAGCTATTCTTGCATCTTTTACTTTCATTTCTTTTTTAACTTTTTTATTACCCACACCAATAACTTTTACTATATCTTGCATAGCACCCATTTCAGGTAGTAAATTTGGATTAGTATCAAACACACTTTGTGAAATTTCAACTTCTATTGTACTATCATCTAAATCACCAGCTTTTAATTTCACGCGCATTTTTTCTAAAGAATTTTGATATTCTTCTTGTTTTTCTTCACTAACACCCTTTGGTAAAGGCGGTAAAAGTTTTTCTAAAATCTTATTTTCTATAAATTCATTAATCTTTTCTTTGTTTTTTTCTTTTTCTTCATTTTTTACTAAATTTAAAGCAGCATTAGCTAAATCTCTAACCATGCTTTCTACATCACGCCCAACAAAACCAACTTCAGTATATTTACTTGCTTCAACTTTTACAAAAGGAAGTCCCATCATCTTAGCAAGGCGTCTTGCAATCTCTGTTTTACCAACCCCAGTTGATCCTATCATTAAAATATTTTTTGGCATGATATCATCTTGAAGTTCAGGGCTAAGCTGCATTCTTCTATAACGATTTCTTAAAGCAATTGCTATGATTTTTTTGGCATTTTTTTGCCCAATTACATAATCATCTAAAAATTTTACAATCTCTTTTGGAGTTAAATTCATTTATCATCCTCAATTACATAAGTTTTAATATTTGTATTTGTATAAATGCAAATTTCACCAGCAATTTGCAAGCTTTCTTTAACTAATTCTTCTTCATCTAAACTTGAGTGTTTAGCTAAAGCTCTTGCAGCAGAAAGTGCATAGTTACCTCCACTACCAATAGCTGCTATAGCGCCGTCTTCAGGCTCAACTACATCTCCAGTTCCTGAAAGTAAAAATATATGATTTCTATCTAATACTAGCATCATTGCTTCAAGTTTTCTTAGATATTTATCCTTACGCCATTCTTTTGAAAAATCTATTGCAGCTTTTAATAAATCACCCTTAGAACTAGAAAGTAGTTTTTCAAACATATCAAAAAGATTAAAAGCATCAGCAGTGCTTCCTGCAAAGCCTGCTAATACTTTTCCATTGTTTAATTTTCTAATTTTAACTGCATTATTTTTTAAAACAGTATTTCCAAAACTTACTTGTCCATCTCCGCCAATTACAGACTTATTTTTACCTTTATAAGCTAAAATTGTAGTTGCGTGAAACATTATTCTCCTTTAACTTCTAGCTTAAATACAGCATGAATCGCATGGCCTAATTTTGCTGAAATTTCATGCACGCCAAGTTCTTTTATAGTATCACATTCTAGGCTTTTTTTATCAAGCTCTATGCCTTTTTGCTCTTTTAGTGCATGAGCGATTTCATCTTTAGTAACCCCACCAAACAAGCTTCCATTAGCTCCCACAGGCTTAGCTATACAAATAGTGATTTTAGATAATTCCTCTTTTAATTTTTCCAAATTTGCAAGCTCAAATCTTAAATTTTCTGCCTTTTTCTTTTGCTCTGCTTCATATTGTTTTAAAACTTCATGTGTAGCAGCCTTAGCAAAACCTTTGGCAATTAAAAAATTTTGTCCATATCCATCTTTTACTTCTTTAACCTCTCCTGCTTTTCCTAAGCTTTTTACATCTTTAATCAATAATACTTTCATTGTTTTCCTTTTTTAAAATTTTCTTCCATTTTTACCTGCAATGATAAATCTTAAAGCATTTAATCTTATAAAACCTGCTGCATCTTTTTGATCATACACAGCATCTTCTTCAAAAGTACAATAAGCCTCGCTAAATAAACTATCATTCGCACTTTCTCTGCCTATTACCATTACATTACCTTTGTATAATTCAAGTTTAACTTTACCATTAACGTATTTTTGTGACTCATCAATTAAGGCTTGAAGCATTAATCTTTCAGGTGAGAACCAATAGCCATTATAAATTAAACTTGCATATTTTGGCATCAATTCATCTTTTAAATGTGCTGCTTCTCTATCAAGTGTGATACTTTCTATAGCACGGTGTGCTTTTAAAAGTATACTTCCACCTGGAGTTTCATAACAACCTCTACTTTTCATACCCACATAGCGATTTTCAACAATATCAAGACGACCTATACCATGTTTTGCACCAAGTTCATTTAGCTTTGCTAAAAGCTGTGCAGGAGACATTTTTTCTCCATTAATAGCACACAAATCGCCTTTGCTAAACTCAAGCTCTATCACTTCACTTTCATTTGGAGTTTCTTTTAAATCTTTCACCCAGCGCCACATATCTGCTTCGGGTTTAGCCGCAGGATCTTCAAGCACTAAACCTTCATAAGAAATATGCAATAAATTTGCATCCATAGAATAAGGTGATTTACCTGGTTTTTTAGCTATATCAATACCATGTTTTTGCGCATAAGCTAAGAGTTTTTCACGGCTATTTAAATCCCATTCTCTCCAAGGAGCAATGATGGCTAAATTTGGATTTAGCGCCAAAGCACCCAATTCAAAACGCACTTGATCATTTCCTTTACCTGTTGCCCCATGGCTAATAGCATCTGCTTTTGTTTTATTTGCTATTTCTACTAAAGCTTTTGCTATCAAAGGTCTTGCTATACTTGTACCTAGTAAATATTCTCCCTCATAAATAGCATTTGCTCTAAACATAGGAAATACATAATCTTTTACAAATTCATCTTTTAAATCTTGAATAAAAATATTTTCTTCTTTTACACCCAAAGAAAGTGCTTTTTTTCTAGCAGGCTCAAGCTCTTCACCTTGTCCAATATCTGCTGTAAAAGTTACCACTTCACATTTATACTCATCTTGTAACCATTTTAAAATTATACTTGTATCAAGTCCACCAGAATATGCTAAAACCACTTTTTTGATATCTTTTTTCATTGTCTTTCCTCTTTGTAAAAATAATTTTAAAATTTAACGAATTTAGCTTAATATAATGTAAAATATTTAGACATTTTATAACATTTTCTTGTATTTTTTGATAAAATATTTTTATGAGAATAGATAAGTTTTTAAATGTAGTTAATATTACTAAGCGTCGTGCTATTTCAGAGGATATGTGCAAAAGTGGCGTAGTAAGTATAAACAATCAAGTGGTTAAAGCTAGTAAAGAAGTAAAAATTGGCGATGAAATAAGCATTAAATTTATAGAATATACCAATATTTATAAAGTTTTAGACATACCAACAACTAAAAGTATACCAAAAGTTATGCAAGAAAAATATGTGGTAAAAATTCAATGAAAGAAATGATTTTAAGTCAAAATGAGCTTTATAAGCTTTGTGAAATTTTACCTAAAAATGGAGTTATTTTACTTCAAGGGGATTTAGCAAGCGGTAAAACCACTTTGGTGCAAAATTATGCTCAATTTCTTGGAGTAGAAAAAACGCTTAACTCTCCTACATTTTCTATCATGCAAGCATATGATTTTCAACAAGGTAAAATATATCATTATGATATTTATCAAGAAGGTTTTGATGGACTTTTAAAAAATGGCTTGATTGAAAATTTTTTTGAAGAGGGTTTGCATTTGGTAGAGTGGGGTGATGAAAAATTAAAAAAATACTTAGATAAATATCAAATTTTTAATATAATTTTACAAATCATTCCTTATGAAAATAAAAGAAAGTATATAATACATGAGTAAGCTAGAAGCTAGAAATTTAGAAAAAATCATTAAAAAAACTAAAATCATACACGATGTTTCACTAGAAGTACAAAGTGGGGAAGTTGTAGGACTTTTAGGGCCTAATGGAGCAGGAAAAACTACGAGTTTTTATATGATATGTGGGCTTATTTTGCCAACAAGTGGACAGGTGTTTTTAGACTCACAAGATATCACAAAAGAACCACTTAATAAAAGAGCAAAGCTTGGCATTGGGTATTTACCTCAAGAAAGTAGTGTTTTTAAAGACTTAAGCGTAGAAGAAAATTTACTTTTAGCCGCCCAAGTAATATATAAGGATAAAAATTTATTAGAACAAAAGATAGAACAAATGCTAGAATTACTTAGCATAGAACCTATTAGACACAGAAAAGGTATGAGTTTAAGTGGGGGTGAAAGAAGGCGTTGTGAAATCGCAAGATCGCTTATGTGTGATCCTAAATTTTTACTTTTAGACGAACCATTTGCTGGGGTTGATCCTATAGCAGTGAGTGAAATTCAAAGCTTGATTAATGACTTAAAAGCTATGAATATAGGTGTTTTAATCACTGATCATAATGTAAGAGAAACTTTAGCAATTTGCGATAGAGCTTATGTAATTAGAAGCGGAAGGTTGCTAGCTAGTGGCAATGCTAATGAAATTGCGCATAATGAAGATGTTAAAAAATACTATCTTGGAAGTGAGTTTAGACTTGAATAATGCTTAAACAAAAAACCTCTATAACACAAAAAGCAAAACTATCACAAACCTTAAGATCTTGGCTTCCTATATTGCAAGCTAACATTGAAGATCTAAAAGAAAGCTTAGATGAATTTGCTAAAGAAAATCCTTTTATAGAGATCAAAGAAAACTCAAGTATTACAAACAATCAAAACAAATATTATCAAGAATATTTTAGTAAAAATACCACAACACAAATGATTGATGCAAAAAGCTTGGAAGTAAAAAATGTGTATGAACTTTTAAGCGAGCAAATCATACCACCATTTTTTCCTACTAAAAAATCCCAAACCATTGCTGAAAAAATCATAGAATGTTTAAATCATGAAGGTTATTTTGAGTATGATGAGGAAATTTTAGGTGAATTTGATCCTTTGGAAGTAGAAAAAATCAGGCAAAGATTTAAATACCTTGATCCCGTTGGAGTAGGGGCAAAAGACAATCAAGAAGCTTTTATTTTTGCATTAGAGCATTTTGACTTAGATGATGAGCTTTATGAGTTTTGCAAAATGTTGATTTTAAATTTAGAAAATGCAAAAGATTTTATCAAAGATCCTTTGTATAAAAAGGCTATAGCGATAATTAAAAAAATCTCTATTCCGCCTTTTTTAGAGTATTTTGAAGAGAGCATGGAAATCATTCCTGATATATTTATTTATCAAGAAAATGGTGAAATTAAAATTAAAATCAATGATGATTATTACCCTGAAATTGCTTTTGAAGCAGATGGTTTAGATCATGAGTTTTTAAGTGCTTATTTAAAAGATGCTAAAAATTTAATTGACGCGCTAGCCATGCGTAAAGCTACCCTTTATAAACTAGGGCTTATGATTATAGAATATCAATATGATTTTTTCATGGGCGGGGATATTAAACCTATGCAGCTTAAAGACTTAGCACAAGATCTTGAAAGAAATGCTTCTACCATCTCAAGGGCAATTGCAAATAAATACTTAAGTTGTGATAGAGGTTTAATACCCTTAAAGTCTTTCTTTACCACTGCAGTGGATGATGGTGAAACTTCTAATGCAACTATTAAAGATTTTCTTAGTAATTTAATTAAAAAAGAAAATCCTAAAAAGCCTTTGAGTGATTTGAAAATTCTTGAACTCACTCAAAAAGAATTCCCAAGTGTGCAACTAGGGCGCAGAACTATCACTAAATATCGTATGCAACTTGGCATAGGAAGCTCAAGTGAGCGTAAAAAATTATATGAATTAATGTAGGAAAAGATGAATTTAGAAAGTATTTTTGAAAAAACCATAAAACAAAATGTGCGTTTAATAGCAGCTAGCAAGTATGTTCAAGATGAGCAAATTCGAGAGCTTTTTAAGCAAGGTGTTGTAGAGTTTGGAGAAAATCAAGTCCAAGCTTTAGCTTTAAAAAAAGAAAAACTTCAAGACTTAGAAATCAAGTGGCATTTTATAGGTAATCTTCAAAGCAATAAAATCAATCTTTTAATCAAACAAAACCCATTACTTTGGCAATCTTGTAATGGCTTAAAAAGCGCCAAAGCTGTAGATAAAAGACTTGATTATAAATTAGATACTTTATTAGAAGTAAATACTGCTAATGAAAGTTCTAAAAGTGGCATAGAGCAAAATAAAGCCATAGAAGAGTATTTGCAAATACAAGAAGAGTGTAAAAATTTAAATCTAGTAGGCATTATGTGTATAGGTTCTATGGATGAGGAAAAAGTTCAAGAAAGTTTTGAGCAAACTTTTAAAATCTATGAAAATTTACAAAAACACGGGGCAAAAATTTGCTCTATGGGCATGAGTGGGGATTTTGAACTAGCTATAAAATGTGGCTCAAATATGGTGCGTTTGGGGAGTATTTTATTTAAATAAACCCCATTTGCTTTGCTTTTTCTATCATAAAATCTGCACCATTTTCACTTTTTAACTCTTGTAAGGCTATAGATTTTTCTTCTAGTGAGAAATTTTCTACCAAATTTAAAAATTGATGTTTTTCTTCTTGAGTTAAAATTTCACATAAATTACGCTCTTTTAAATACAAAGCATTAAAATACTGATGATTTTTAGCCGCATATGGATAAGGAATAAAAATACAAGGAAGTAAATTTGCACTAAGCTCAAAAAGACTACTTGCACCTGATCTTGATATGGCTAAATCTGCTTTAGAAATTTTATCTATAATGTTTTTATCAAAGTCAAAAAGCTCTACATTGACATTTAAATCCTCATAAGCTTTTTTACATCTTTCATAATCATTCTTACCACATTGGTGAATGATATTTATGCCTTTTTCTTTAAAGTATAAAGCATTTTCTAAGGCAAGATCGTTTATAAATTTAGCCCCTTGAGAGCCACCAAGAAAAATAATATTTTTTAATTCTTTTCTCACTCTTGCTTTTTGTGAAAAAATTTCACTAATAGGATAAGGACAAAAGAAAGTATTTGCTTTATTAACTTGATCATCAAAAGCAGTAAAAAAAGCTTTAGAAAAAGGCTTTAAAAGTGAATTTAAACTTCCCATTTTTGAATTTTGCTCATGGATTAAAAGTGGGATATTTGCCATTAAAGCACCAAAAGCGCCTGGAGCACTGCTATATCCACCCACACTAAAAACTACTTTAATATTATGTTCTTTTAAAATTTGTTTTGTTTTTCTTGCAAGTTTTACAATATGCAAAAACGATTGAACCTTAGCTAAGCCTTTTTTATTAACAACGCCTTGGGAACTTAGAAAGTATTTTTTATAAAAACCATTTTCATTTTCAAACCAAAGTCTATCTTGGCCATTTTCACTTCCTATGTAAATGCATTCTATACCTTGTTTTCTTGCACTTTGCAATAAACATCTAGCTATAGCTAAATGTCCTCCTGTGCCTCCACCTGTAATTACTATCATTTATCCTCTTTATTTAGCTTTTCTTCCAAAATAGCAAGTCTTGCTTCTAATTTAGCGATTTTTTCTTCATAATCAATCTTACCATGTTTTTTAATATAAGCAGGTATACCAATAGCTGTTAAATTTGGCCCAACATCTTTTAATACAACTGCATTTGAGCCTATTTTTGCATTTTTACCTATGATAATATTGCCTAAAATTTTAGCACCAGAACCTATGATCACGCCATCTTCTATAGTAGGGTGTCTTTTGGTATTTTTATCTAAACTCGTTCCACCCAAAGTAACACCTTGATAAATCAAAACATCATCACCTATAATAGAAGTCTCACCAATCACAACCCCACTTGCATGATCTATAAATATCCTTCTACCTAAATGTGCTCCAGGGTGTAAATCAACTCCAGTAAGAAACTGAGAAATTCCACTAATAATCCTTGCTATTTTTTTAAAACCTTTTTGGTAAAAAAAATGCGCAAAGCGATAATTTACCACTGCCCAAACACCAGGATAGTTAAAAACTAATTCCACGCAAGATCTATATGCAGGATCTTTTTGCTTTGGCATAGAAAAATCTTCTTTGATTAGTTTAAAAATATTCATTTAGAACCTATGCTTTTTAAATATCCATTATCATTTAAAAATAAATAAATTTCACCCAAAATATGCTTTTTTTGATTTTCATTAACAAGTTTTGAAGCATAAATTTTTTCATTAATATTATCCATAATTGCATGAATATCATAGTCAAGATCTTCTAAGGTATCTAAAATAGATTGAGCCTCTAGCACGCTTTCTACTTCAAAACCCTTTTCATTAATACTTATACAAGCTTCGGTTGGATGTGTAAAAAGATTATGCTTCATACCAAGGACTTCTTGATAAGCTCCTACTAGGAAAAATCCTAAAAAATAATCTTCAGCTTCTACATCAATATCATGTAAAAACAAAGGATTATCTTTAGAATAAGAAATTTCTCCATCACTATCACAAGTTATATCCCATATACTTGCACTTCTTGTAGGTTTTTTATTGAGTCTATCAAGTGGCATGATAGGGAAATTTTGCTCCAAACCCCAAAAATCAGGTAAAGACTGAAATACTGAAAAATTCACTAAATATTTTTCTTGTACTTCATTTTGCAAACTCGACAAATCAGCTTGATCACCCACTAAAGAAATAGCTTTTCTCATAATCAAATGCACTAAAATTTCACTATTAGAGCGATCTTGTAAATCCACATAACCCAAATCAAACAAGGTTAAAATACTCTCCATATGATCAATACTATCATGTAAATACTCAAGCGCATTAGAAGCTTTAATGTTTTTATACAAATCATAAAGTTCATCAATAAGTTTTGGATTTTTATCTTTTAATAAAAGCTTACTTTCTGTGTATTCTTGAGAAAAAAGCTCTAAAACAGGTGCTACCAAAACAGCATGATTAGCCGCTACAAAACGCCCACTTTCTATAAAAATATCAGGCTCTAAATCTTTTTTTTGTTCTGCTATACTTTTTAAAATAAATACAACATCGTTTGCATACTCACTTAAGGTGTAATTTCTGCTTGTTTCGTTTTTAAACTGAGAGTATTCTACTGCTAAACCCCCGCCAAGATTAATAGCTTTTAAATTTTTTGCACCCATTTTTCTAAGCTCAGTGTAGATATTACCCGCTTCATTTAAAGCTTTTTTCAAAGGATGAATTTCAGTAATTTGTGAGCCTAAATGAAAATGTATCATAGTAAATTGATCTAAAAGCTTATTAGCTTTTAAAAGATTTACTGCTTCAATAAGCTCAGTGGATGTTAAACCAAATTTTGAATTTATACCACCACTTTTTGCCCAAATTCCTACTCCAGCTGAATGCAAGCGCACCCTTAAGCCTATATTTGGCTTTGGTTTAAAACGATTTTTAGCAATTTCAATCATTGCTTCAAGCTCATTAAGTCCTTCCATAGTTAAAGTGATATTATGACCCATTTCACACGCTATAAAGCCCATGTTTATAAGTTCTTTATCTTTAAAACCATTAACCGTTATAGGAGCGCCTTCATTATTATAAGCCATAGCTAGTAAAAGCTCAGCCTTACTTCCTGCTTCTAAGCCATAGTTATATTCTTTACCTAGATTAACTAAATTTTTTACAAAACCTGGGTATTGATTGACTTTTAAAGGATATACAGCATTAAAAGAACCTTTATAATTAAATTCTTTTTTTGCTTTAGCAAATTTATCATAAATTTGCTCAATTTGCTTATGGATTAAATGAGGAAAACGAAGCAATAATGGCCCCTTATAACCATCATCACGCAAAGTATTTACTATATCTATAATGGCAGGTTTTTTACCATGATTTACACATACTTTGCCATTTTCGATAATAAAATTATTCGCACCCCAAATATTAATACCATAATCAATCATAACTCATTCTCCAAATTTGCTAATTTTATATTTTTATTTTCTTTACTATCTAAATTTTTATAAAAAATCTCTTCTTTTTGCATTTCATCTTCACCTATACATAAAAAGATTTTAGCATTAGCATTATCTGCTTGGTTTAAATGCTTTGCAAGTTTTTTTGCTTCATAACTTAAATATACCTTATGTTTTTTTCTTAAAGTATTTGCTAATTTAAAAATAGTATCTATATAAGCTTCATCCATAGCACAAAGATAAATTCCTTCTCTTGATTTTACGCTTTGTTTTTGCTCTAAAATGGCCATAATCCTTTCTATACCCATAGCAAAACCCACGCCATAACCACTTTTACCATCTAAGTATTCAATCAATCTATCATACCTTCCACCACCTGCCACAGCAGCCTTTGCACCGATTTCATCGCTAACAAACTCAAATGCACTTTTAGAATAATAATCAAGCCCGCGTACTAATTTCTCATCACATTCAAACTCAACATCATTTTCTTTTAAAAGTTTTTGTAATTTTTCATAATCTTTTTTACAACATGGGCATAAATTTTCACTTAGTTTTGGTGCATTTTTGATTAAACTTTGACAATGATCATTTTTACAATCAAGCACTCTAATAGGATTTAAGTCTTTTCTTCTTAAGCAATCCTCACAAAAACCTTCTTTAGAATTTAAAAAAGCTATGAGTTTTTCTTTATATACACCCATACATTCTTTACAGCCTAAAGAATTAATTTTCAAACTTGTATGAATTTCTAAGCGTTTAAAAATTTCATTTAGCATTAAAATAATACTCGCATCCTCATACACACTTGCTATACCAAAGCTTTCTACTCCAAATTGATGAAATTCACGTAATCTTCCTTTTTGTGGCCTTTCATAGCGAAACATAGAGCCATGATAAAACCATCTTTTAACACTTTGAGCCTTGTCCATTTTAGCTTCTATGTATGATCTTACCACCCCAGCTGTCCCTTCAGGCCTTAAACACACATCATTGCCTGCTTTATCAACAAATTCATACATTTCTTTGCCAACTATATCAGAGCTTTCTCCAACACTTCTTTTAAAAAGCTTAGTAAGTTCTAAATGCGGACAATTAATAAAAGTAAAACCATAGTTTTTAGCTACTTTTTCACAAGTTTTTACCACTTTTTCATAAAGAGTAGCTTGATCATCTTGTAAATCTTTCATTCCTTTTAAAGCATTAATCATCTATAAAATCCTTAATTTTTTCATGTAAAATTTCAATACTCAAAGAAGCATCTAATTTTAAAATTTTTATATCTATCTTAGTTTTTAAAAACTCTAAAGTTTCTTCTAGGGCATTTTGTATATTTAAAAAATATTCAACCCCTCTTTTTTCAATACTATCTAGATCTTTTTTAGAAAGTCTTTGTTCAATAAGCTCTTTAGAGCCATGCAAAAACACAACCTTTTGCGGAAAAACCCCGCCTGTGGCAAAAGAATTTAACTCAAATAAAATATTTTGATCAAAATCACATCTTGCATAAGCCATATTAGAAACAAAACTACGATCTGAAATGATAAGTTTGTTTTTATTTTGTGCTAAATGCATGTCGATTAAATTTGCTCTATCTGCTAAAAAAAGCAAAAGCTCAGCTTTTTTAGAAAAATGTATTTTGCTTTCTAATAAAATTTTTCTCAAATGCACTCCAAGCTCACTTCCACCTGGTTCTTTAGTAAAAAATGCATTATGAAAATATTTTTTTAAAAGTTCTATCTGTGTGCTTTTACCCACACAATCAACCCCTTCAAAAGCTATATACAATCTCTCTCCTTTAATAAAGGTATAATTTCTTTTGGCACAAGCTTGCTCACATCACCATTATGAGCACAAATTGATCTTACTATGGAGCTTGAAATAAAAGAATTTTTTAAATTTGGCATAAGATATATAGTTTCAAAATCTTCCCAAAGCATGTGATTTGCATAGCCAAGTTGCAATTCATACTCAAAATCACTCACCGCTCTTAAGCCTCTTATAATGATATTTATTTGCAAATTTTTAGCAAGATCTACTAGTAAGTTATCAAAAGTTGTAATTTTAACATTTTTTAAGTCTTTTGTAGCAATTTTTACCATTTTTTCTCTATGCTCTAAGCTAAACATAGGCTTTTTACTCTCACTTTTAGCTATGGCAACAACTACTTCTTCAAACATCTTGCTAGCTCGAACGATCACATCTAAATGTCCATTAGTGATAGGATCAAATGTCCCTGGGTATATACAACTAGCCATCACTGCCACCTTTGATATAAATTATGCTCAATATTTGCTAGATCAAGCCATTTTCCTATGATAAATTCATATAATTTTTCCAAATTATCAATCTTAGCATAACTTGCCATTACAGGAGGAGCAATGATAACTCCATAGCTAGAAAGTTTAGCCATTTGTTCTAAATTTAAAGTAGAATAGGGCATTTCCCTTACCCCAAGTATGAGTTTTTTGCGTTCTTTTAAAGCCACTCCTGCAGCTCTTGTAAGTAAAGTATCATTTATACCACAAGCAATTTTTGCCAAAGTATTAATCGAGCAAGGCGTGATAAAAGTCGTTTCTATACCAAAAGATCCACTTGCAACGCATTGACTAATATCTTCATTATCTAAAAAATTTACATGTTCAAGTTCAAATTTATCTTTTATGTGTTGCAAAAAGTCTATATTTTCTAAAGGAGAATTTTCTTTTGTAAAGCTTATTTTTGCATTTTTACTCACAATGGCATAAATTTGCCCTTTTTCTTTTAAATGTTTTAACAATAAAAAACCAAGTTCACAAGAACTAGCCCCGCTAATACCTACTAAAATTTTTTTCATTTTAGCTCCACATAATTTTTACTAATAACTTTACCATGCACGACTTTTCCATCTTTGTTTTTAAGGCGAATTCTTTGGCTTAAATTCCCGCTTTGTAAGGCTTTTAATTCTATTATCATGCTTAAATCCCCATCTTTGATAACCCCGTAAACAGAATCATTTCTTTGTATAAGGGTTTTGGTTTTAAACATATTATATTTTAAAATCATATTTTCTCTTATATTACTTTTGGCTATTAAATTTGCGATTTCATCTTTTTTTAATACACCTTGGGGAGCTTTATCAAAAGGAATTTTTAAAATTTTAAAACTAGCAGGACTTAAATTTTCATTACGCGCGATAGGGCGCGTGGTTTGTAAAACTTCCAATTTTGCCTTTAAAAAATACTTAAAAAATATATTTTTTTTAAACTGCTCTGGAGTTTTAAATTCAGCCTTTACAAAACCATCTGCTCTATCAAAATTATGATTACCTAGTTTTAAAAAAATGTATTGATTAAAATCAGCAGGTAAACTTGATTGAGTATTAAGATCTAAAGAAATGATTTCTAGTTGCGGATAATTTGTCTTAAATTCTTTAATCAAAGCTAATTTTACTTCATCAAAATTCGAAGCAAAGCTTAAAGTATAGAAAAATAAAAACAATATAATATATCTCAAATAATACAACCTCTGTAATAAATTTAAACTAATATATCATACATAAAAAAAGTTTGAATTTAGTTGAAAATTGCTAAAATAAATGGAATAAAATTTGCTTGTAAAAATGCAAGATTGAAGATTGAGGGCAAAATCTAAACCTTAAGGAATGCCTAATGAGTATATTTAGTATAAATGATAATTCCTCTTATGGTTCTATCATTTCACAAACAAAAGCAAATAAAGAAAATAAAACAAGTTCAAAAACAAATTTTGCAAATACTTTTGTTAAACAAAATGCTAGTAAATTAATTGAAATTCAAAGTAATAATACTCAAACATTAGCACTCAATGAAACAATATTAAATCAAAATAGTATTAAAAGCGATTCTCCTAATTATCATATATCAAGCGATTTTAAAAATTCTATTTATGCTTTAAAATATAGACAAGCTAATAATCCTGCTTCTATGGCTTATGGTTATAGTGTTGATTCTAGTGGCTATATGGGTAGTGATTTTAACAAAGCAGCGGGATTACCTGAAGATTTTAAGATACATAAATCTACTTTAGATGAGTTGTATAGAGTAGCTGAAAACAATCCTATTATTGCGGGCGAAAAAGAATATCTAGGCATTTCAAATTACTATACAAACATAGATATGGCTGATACTATAAGACAATATTATAATATTTTTTCTAGTGCTTTAGATCAAAATTTTCCAAATGATAAAATAAGCTTTAGTGAAGCAGATATTAATTCTATGCCAAAAGGTTATGCTATTGATGGGTTTTATAATGGATATGGCATAGGCTTTCAACATTCAGACACAATAAGAAATAATGATATACGCATTAAATTCTTGGCAGATTATTCTGATGTAAAAATTTCAAATGTATATAAAACATCAGAGCAATTTAATGAGGCAAATAATATTTATGATGATTCTTGGGGGTTAATCACAGGTATCAAGCCCGAAACTCTAGGACTATCTATGAAAGACTTAAACAACATCAATAAAGGCGGTGAGTATGAATTCAAGCCTGATATGTCTGTTTATCCGAAAAATGAAGATGGGAGTTATCCTAAAGAAGCTTTATTTATGAGTTTTTTAAAATCTCAAGAAGGGCGTATTTTATATAGCCCGAACACCACTTTAAACCCAAAAGCACAAATGCATAATGCAGTTAGAGCAAAAGAAAGCTTTGGAAGCCCAAGTATGCACTTGGATGATATAATGACAAAAAAAATCGATTTTCAATCTTTGTTTAAGTATTATGCTGAAGAAAGTTTTCAAAACATACATCTTTATCTTTATGAACATGGAATTTCAAAAAATGAAGCAATGGGAAATTCTCAATTAGACTTCGACATGAAAAAATATTTTGCTAATGGTTGGAAACCACAAAGCAACACAATTAATTCTTATACAAATTCTATAATGGATAGATTAAATAATCTCATGAGTCAAACTAGGGTGTAAAAAATGGAGCGGGAAACGAGATTCGAACTCGCGACCCCAACCTTGGCAAGGTTGTGCTCTACCCCTGAGCTATTCCCGCATTTTGAAAGTAGAGTGTGATTTTATCAAAACTTTATTTTATTGTCAAGTTTTTAAAATTAAGGAATGTTTTTTGCTTATAGTTATTAAATTTTAAAAAAGGAGTTCTCATGCAAGTAAATGATAAAAATAGCCCGTTAGCCCTAAATAATATGACAAAAATCAAAGAAAAAAACACATCTTCAGATGAATTTCAAGCTACACTTAATGCACTTAAAGATAAAGAAGAAAAAGAGTATAAAAAAGATAGCAACAATGCTTTTAGTAATACAGATTTAAATATAGGTTCGATTTCTAAAGATTATAGCGTATATGCTTGGGAGAAATTACGTCAAAGTAAATACCAAAAAAATGAAGAAAATATCTTAAATAATCTTTTTAAAACCTTAGATAAAGCAAGAAGTTAATCATTCAAAATAGGGTAGTGTAATACCCTATTAAATTTTTAAAACTTTAATTTCTTGATCTTTTGCTAATTTTGTGTCATCTATTTGCGTGATTAAAATATGCGTGTTTTCACATAAAGGTTTTAGCATACCTGAGCCAAATTTAGCTTCACTTGGTTTAAAATACCCATCGACTAATTTTCCAAAAGCAAAATCATTTCTTTGGCCTTTGAAATTTAAATCTTTAGTCAATCTTGCTTTATCAAATTCCAAAAGTTCTTTACCATAAAGTAAATTGAGTATATTTTTTGCAAAAATATGTGTTGAAACTAAAGAGGCCAAAGGATTTCCTGGTAGGGCTAGAAAAAGCATATCGCTTTTGCTAAAAAGTTTTACATGCTTGCAAAGTTTAGCATTTACTTTTTCAAAAATAGGGCTAAAATCACACTCAAGCAAAGCTTGTTTGATAAAATCAGCCTCACCCACGCTAGCTCCACCACTGCTTATAAGCATATCAAATTCTTTATTTTCTAAAAGCTTTTTATATGCATTTAAATCATCTTTTATAAGTCCTAAATATTCAACATCAGCATAATCTTGCAAAATAGCATAAATTCCAAAAGCATTTGCATTATATATACTGTATTCATCAGCATTTTCCCAAGGCTCTACAAGCTCATCTCCACTTGAAAAAATCCCAATACGCATTTTCTTAACTACTTTTAGCTCATAAATTCCTTGAGCAGCAAGCATAGCTATCATACCTGAGGTGATTTTTTGTCCCTTTTTAAACAAAAGCTCTCCAAGCTTTGCTTCCTCGCCTTTAAAACGGATGGCATTGTTTTCTTTAGCGTTTTTAGCATTGAGCTTTTCATCTTCAAGCAAAGCTTCTTCAAACATTAAAATGGTATTTGCATTTTGAGGAATTTTAGCCCCTGTCATGATTTTATAGCATTCATTTTTTTCTATAATATAATCATTTTTATCGCCTGCTAAAATGCTTCCTTTTATTTCTAGCAATTCATTCTTATGTGTATAATTTAATGCATAACCATCTAGGGCTGAATTATCAAAAGCTGGTAGGTTTTTTTTCACAAAAACATCTTCATATAAAATACACCCCAAAGCTTGCGTCAAATTTACTCTTTGAAATTCATTTTTTGCTTTGATTTGTTCTTTTAAAAAATCTAAAGTTGCAAAAATATCTCTCATTCTTCAAGCCTTCTTATACTTGCACCTAGTTTTTTAAATTTTTCTTCTAAATTTTCATACCCTCTATCAAGATGATAAATTCTATGAATTTTACTAGTTCCTTTAGCTGCTAAAGCCGCTAAAATCAAAGCAGAAGACGCACGCAAATCAGTAGCCATAACATCAGCCCCCAAAAGCTCTTTAGTGCCATTTATAGTAGCAATATGCCCGTTTAATCTTATATCAGCTCCCATTCTTAAAAGCTCACTTACATGCATAAAACGATTTTCAAATAATCTCTCATCAATAATACTTGTGCCATTTGCTTTTAAAGCTAAAGCCATAAATTGTGCTTGCATATCCGTTGGAAAGCCTGGGTATTCGCTAGTTAAAATTTCAACTGGTTTGATTTCTTTAGCAGGATTTATACTAATACTATCTTCATTAATATCAAAGCTAAAACCCATTTGCTCTAGCTTTGCCAAAACTGCACTAAGATGGCTTGCATTGACTTTTTTTAGAGTGATTTTTGAGTTAGTGATAGCTCCTGCACACAGATAAGTTCCTGCTTCAATACGATCAGGAATGATTTCAAAAGGTTTAAATTCTAAAAGCTCTCCACTTGTGCCATAAATTTCAAGCTCAGAAGATCCTATGCCTTGTATATCAAGCCCAGCTCTAGCTAAAACCTCACAAAGTTGCACCACTTCAGGCTCTTTAGCGACATTTAAAAGTCTAGTTTTACCATGAGCTAGGGCTGCTGCCATGATGATATTTTCACTACCTGTAACAGTGATTTTATCAAACATCACATCAGCACCTTTAAGCCCTCCACTAGCTACTACATAACCTTGTTTAATCTCAATATTAGCTCCCATTTTTTCTAAAGCTAAAAGGTGTAAATCAATAGGGCGTTGGCCTATAGCACAACCTCCTGGTAAAGAAACTTCACAATTTCCAAATCTAGCTAGTAAAGGCCCTAAGGTAAGTATAGAAGCACGCATTTTACGCACGATGTCGTATTTTGCTATGGTTTTATTTAGATGTTTTGTATTTATTTTCGCAAAATTGTCTTTAAAAGTATAATTTGCTCCTAAGTTTTCAAGCAAAGAAAGTAGGGTACAAATATCTGCTACATTTGGTAAATTTGAAATTTGCACTTCATTTTTAGCTAAAATACTTGAAGCTATCAAAGGAAGCGCAGCGTTTTTTGCACCGCTTATTATCACTTCTCCATTTAACTTTTCAACACCATCAATCTCTAAATAAGTCATTAATTTTCCTTAAAATATATACATAATGATATAATAATATTTTACTACAAATATTATATAAATTAATAAGATTAAAGGTGTTATTTGGACTTTTTTGAGCTCTTGAAGTGGCATTTTTCTTTGAGTACTAAGCTTATCATAATAAAATATGGCTTGTTTTTAATCATGGGTTTAGCTAGTTTATTTGCTTCTTTTTTGCTTTTTGTATTATTACAAGGAAATATCCCAAAACATGATTTTTCTTTAAATTCCTTTTAGCTATGAGCGCGATTGTGTTTATAGATACAATAGGGGCTTTTAGCTAGCATGATAGCTTGTATAAAACCTGTGGCTGCTGCTTTTGTGAGTTTTTTATTTTTAAGGGCTATTTATGGCATGATTGATCTTTTTGCTTTGGTTATTCTTAGTGTATTTTTAAACGCTAGAAAGCATTAAAATCATTGCATACTTTGCATAGCTTGATCTAGCATTTGCATTATCCTTGCATATATACTTTGCATTTGCGAATTTAAACTTTGAATTTGAGAATTGATCATTTGAGCTTTTTGTGGATCTTGGCTTGATTGTAATTTAGCATTTAATTCTGCTATTTTAGCTTGTATTTTAGAAAGTTCTTTATAAAGTTTACTTAACTCATCTTCTGATTTTTCTCCATTTTGACTTTCTTTAACGCTTTTTTCAAGCTCTTTTATACCTTGAGTGAATTTAAACTCTATAAAATTCTTATTTTCTTTGCTTTCTTTTTCTTCTTTTTGAGTGTTTAAAACATAAGGATTAATTTTACTAATATAATCATTTATTTGCATGATATATCCTTTCTTTAAGGATATATCGGATTTTTTTATAAAAATTTAAGTTCTATCGTGAAGTTTTTTTGCTACTTCTGCGGCTAATTTTAGCTTTTCATTATCAAAATGTGTGTAAATTCTTGAAGTATTTAAACTTGCATGACCTAGTGCTTCTTGGACTAAAACTAAATCTTTTTGCTTTTTATAAAGTAGGGTAGCAAAAGTGTGTCTTAACATATGAGCTCCGTTTTTTTGCTTGCGAATTCCTGCTTTAAATAAAATTTGTTCTACTATACGCGAAATATAAGCTTGGGTTAGGGCTTTACCATTGCGATTGACAAATAAAAGTCCATCACAAGAAAGATAATTTACTCTTACATCTTTTAAAAGATGTTCTATAAGCTCTTTTTTAATCATCACAACGCGATATTTATTGCCTTTAGCTCTAATGCGTATAATATAAAGATCATTTTCTTCGCTAATATCTTTTAATTTTATATTAATAGCCTCACTAACCCTAATTCCTGTAAAAATGATGATTTTAATAATCAAACGATTACGTATGGTATTACTTTTAAAATCTGTATTATCAATAGCATCTAAAAATTTACTCACTTCATCTTCGCTCATATACTCAGGCAGTTTAACTCCTTTAGAGCCACTTACACCTGCCCAATTTTTAAGGTTGATATCAAAAATATGTGCTTTTTGATCTTCTTCGTTTTGTTTATCTAAAAATGCAAAAAAATTAATCACAGCTATACGATAATTTTTTTTACTCGCATCAGATAAAGAAGCGCTAATACTTGCTAAAATTTCCACTAAAAGCTCTTCATCAATTTGTTTTAGCGAATAAAGCTTGTAAAACAACAAATATTCATAAAGTTTTTTCAAAGGATTAAAATACGTATTTACACCGCTAAGTCCTGCATTTCTTGCTTTTTTTACATAAGCATCAAGCTCTTGTATATTTTTAACACCCTTACTTAGAGCTAAATTTACTACAGCCAAGACTTGAGGGTCTTTTAATTCCTTATTTGATAAAGAATTAAGCTTAAATTTCACATACCTACAAAGCCAAAATAAAAATGACTTTTCAAAATTTTCTTCACAATCTAGAGGATATTTCATCACTCATTCTCCAAGGCTTTCAAAGTAGCCATTTTAGCATGGATATAAGCACTATCAAATAGTTTTTTAGAGCTTTCTTTTACAATCAATCCAAGTTCAGTGCAACCCAAAATAACTCCTTGAACTTGTGGAAATTGAGCAATCAAATTATCTAAATATTTTTTTGAGTCCTTATTTATAACACCTTTACAAAGCTCATTGAAAATAATATCATTAAGCTTTAAAATATCATCATTTTTGGGAATAAAAACTTCAATCTTTGAGTTAATTAAAAGTTGTTTATAAAAATCTTCTTGCATAGTGTATTTTGTCCCTAACAATAATACTTTATTGATATTTTGCTCTTGAAGCTCTAAAAGCATAGCTTTAGCTATATGTAAGATAGGAATTTGAATATTTTTTTGTATATTTTCATAACATTTATGCATAGTATTAGTACAAATTAATATAAAATCAACTCTGCATTTTTGCAAAAGTAGGGCATGTTGGGTTAAAATTTCACTTGCTTTTTGCCAATCATTCTTACGTTGGCATTCTTCTATTTCTTCAAAATCAACACTAGTTAAAACTATCTTAGCACTGTGTAATTTTCCTAATTTTTCATTTGTTAATTTATTGATTATTTCATAATAGCTAAGTGTGCTTTCATAACTCATTCCACCTATTAAACCTATGGTTTTCAAACTTTTTTCCTTTAAAATTAATATAAAAATTATAAAAAAATCTTACTTAAAAAATATCAAGCTATAATTATAAAAACAAAATAGGGTGATGACATGTTTTTTAAGAAAAAAACCATACAAAAGCAAGTAAACCAAAACAATATTTCAAAACAAGATAATACTTTAAATAATGACTTTGCACAAGAAAAAAGACTTTATGAATTTAGAGAAAATATGAAAAAACTTAGCAAAGATGAAAATAGTGCTAAACTTTTAGCAAAACAACTTTCAAGATTAATCCTAAAATCCAAATAAAACCAAAAATTCCATACAAGCTAAACTTTTGTATTAATTTCTTTTTTTACTCATCATTTTAACTTTTTTAGTCTATAAAAATATTTTAACTTAAACTTAATATATATGTAAAATTATATGATAAATAATAAAATCTTGAAATTATATATATTTTGTATTGAAAACTATAATTTTCAAACTTTTATATTTATCTACACTTTCATAAGTAAAATATATTTTAAAATATCTATATTATAGTATTTTAAAGCATTTTAATTTTTGAGTGAACATAACTTATCCATAAAAAAATAAGTATAATTTTTTGAAAAATATTATAAGTTATTTTATGTAGCTATGAAAGACTAAAGATGTATATTTTTTATTTAAACTAAATTTTAGTTTGTATTTTTGCTTAAATAAAATTGAAGTTTAAAAATGTAGATTAGTTATTTTCTTGACTTTTAGGATAATCAAAAAATACAACTTCTCCGCTGTGTTCTTTTATGTCTTTAAATTCTTTTATATCAAATTGCATACATAAAATAGCAGAAGTTGGAAAGTTTTCTAAGTCTATATGAGCTAAATATTCACAAAGTTCTTGCAATAAAGGATTATGCATAATTAGCACTACCCTACTCTCTTTTAATTCTTTTATAAATTTTAATACATCTTCTAAATTACCATCATAAAAGTTTTTTTCTATCTTAATATCTTTTTCTTTTAAAGAAAAACTTTTGCAAAGTTTTTGTGCTGTTTTTATACAACGCCTAGCAGGACTTGAAATAATGCTTTGAGCTTTAAATTCTAAATCTTTAATCCTATAAATCATAGTCTTTAGATCATCTTTTCCACTAGAACTAAGCTCTCGTTGTAAATCTTGTTCGCAGTTTTCTTTTTGAGCCTTGGCATGACGGATAAAATAGATATATTTCATCTTATAACCTTAAATTTACCCAAAACATATCCACATATAAAGCCAAAAATATGTGCATACCAAGCTATATTTACACCCATAAAAATAGGTACAAAACTCATTAGTAATATAGCTACGATAAGTCCTTTAGTGGCAGTTTTATCCAAATATGCATAATATCCCATTAAAACACATATAGCACCACTTGCACCCACTATGTTTACAAAACTGCCATCAAAGCTTAAATACACATAAAAAACACTAAGCAAAGAGCAAAGAATTCCGCCAATTAAGTAAAGCAAAGCAAATTTAAAGCTTTTTAAGTATTTTTCCAGCATAGAGCCAAATTGAAAAAGCACTATCATATTTAAAATCAAATGAGGCCAATTTCCATGCATAAACATTGAGCTTAGAATTTGCCAGTAAAATCCTTGAAAGAAAAATAAATTTAAACCTAAAATAGCATCTAAATTTAAAGATCCAAAATAAAGATAATTCACAAAGACAAATATCACAATATTTAAAGCGATTAAAAAAGAAGCTATCATTACCCTACTTTGTATTTTTAATAATTATAACAAAAAGCTATTTAAATTCTAGCTTACACATAAAATTCACACTAATAAGATACAATATCGTCAAAAAATAAAATAAGGTTAAAAATGAAAAAACTAGCTTTTGCTTTTTTGATCACTCTAAATACCCTTAATGCAGGTATAGTTATAGCACCTGATTCTTTACCGGTAAATATCAAACAATTTATCAAAGATTATTTTAATGCAGAAATAGGCCTAGTAGAACAAGATGGTTATTCTTATGAGATTTATTTAAGCGATGGAAGCGAGATTGAGTTTTCACTTAATGGAGAATTTAAAGAGGCTGAAAATTTTAGCTCGTTAAATTATGCGATTTTACCTTTAACAATACAAAATACCATCAAAAATATCTACCCTAATACAGCAATCATAGAAATAGAAAGAAAAATTTCTTATTATAAAATCAAACTAAACAATCAAATGAAGCTTTACATAGACGATAATGGAACAATTTTAAGACAAAAATTTGATGATTAAATGCTTATTTGATTTTACTCAAATAAGCAAGTTTTGAATTTTTCTTCCAAAAAGGTTTTAATTCATCAAAACTTATAAAAACTTCAACTGCTCCTGTTGAATACGGAGCTATCTCATAAGGTTCCCATATAAAATTTAATCCATCTTTTCTTACTTCAAAAATTTCACTCATTTTAAGTTCTTTAATATCAAATAATTCATTTTCACTGTATAAACTTAAAATCTTTTGCTTAATCATATTCTGAAAATCTTCACTTTCTATTTTTAACTCATTTTTTATATTTATAAGTTTCATATCATCAATACTATAAGTTTTTCTTAAAAAATTAGTCATACCATGAGCGCCACCTTTATATTCATAAATATTTTTTCCTAAAGAGATAATATGCTCATCTTGGTAAAACATATAAGCTTGAGAAAAAAACTCATTATTAGAAATGTTTTCTTTACTCCATTTTTCGAAGCTTTCTTTTGCTTTTTGTTTTAATGAATTTTTATCTAAATTCTCATTAAAGTCATCAATAATTTTATTTAATTTTTCATTTTTACTTGTTAATTTTAAAATATCCTCACTAAAGTCAAATTCTATAGTTTTATTAGCATCTAGTTGTTTTTGTTCTTTAAGTGATAGCTGATTAATCATCGTATTTGTCTTGCTGGCTAAAAAACTAAATTCTTTTTTTACTTCATCTATTTTACATAAAGCATCAAATTTATTTTTATGCATATCTTTTAAAACGCAAGTTCCAAAATCTGCTATATCTATATAATACTCATCATTCTTAGCACTACCCCAAAAACTGTATTGTTTTTGTTTTGTTTGGACAAAACCATAACTAGTGTTACTTTTAATGGAACTATATAAGTGAATATCAAATTCCTTTCCTTTTAAAATATTTAATGTAAATGTATTTTCATTATATGCATATAAACTCACACATAAACCTAAATTTAATATTATTTTTTTAATCATTCAATCCCCTCTTCTTGTGTTCTTATAATTAAACTTTTTGGTAGTTTAAAATACTCAATCCATTCTTGTTCTTTTTGTCTCATTTGTCCTTGATCTACCTCATGATCATAACCTTGCAAATGAAGCATAGCATGTATAAAAAGCAATGCCATCTCTTCTTCGTTGCTGTGTTTATATTCCATTGCTTTTTTACTTACTTCATCTAAATTTATCACAATACTGCCAAGCAAATTTTCACAATTTTGCACTAAAGGAAAAGACAAAACATCTGTAGTTTTATCTACTCCTCTTTGGTTAAGATTAATTTCATGCATGGTTTTTTCATCTACTAAAACAAGTTCTATATTTTGATCACTCATTTTTTGAGCAATTTTTTCAAGAAAAGAAATATCCATTTCTTCTTCGCAAAAAATCATTATTATCCTTTTGATTTTATAATTTCAAATTATATCAAAATTAAGGAAAAGTATGAAAAAAGCTCTTTGTATTATAAGTGGTGGTATGGATAGTACTTTATGTGCATATTTAGCCAAAAAAGAAGGATATGAAATCATTGCTTTGCATTTTGATTACAATCAACGCACCATGCTTAAAGAAAGAGAATGTTTTAATAAAATTTGTGAAAAACTTAATATAAAAACAAAATATATTTTAGATGTTTCATTTATAGCAAATATTGGTGGTAATTCTTTAACGGATTTAAATTTAGAAATTCCTAAAGAAAAGCTACACGAAAAAGAAGTTCCAAATACTTATGTTCCTTTTAGAAATGGCATTTTTTTATCTATTGCAGGAGCCATAGCTGAAAAAGAAAAATGCGAAAGTATTTTCATAGGAGTAGTGCAAGAAGATAGCAGTGGTTATCCTGATTGTAGTGCAAATTTCATACAAAAAGCAAGTGAGTTTATCAATGAAGGCACAACAAAAACTTGTAATGTTACAATTAAAACCCCATTAGTTCATCTAAGCAAAGGACAAATAGTTGAATTAGCCTTAAAAGAAAAGGTAGCCTTAGAATACACTTGGTCTTGCTATGAAAGAGAAGATAAAGCTTGTGGTAAATGTGATAGTTGTTTATTAAGATTAAAAGGTTTTAAAGAAGCCCATATGAAAGATTTTATAGAGTACATTTAAAATTTACTTTCATTTTATTTTTGTTTGTATAATAGATTTTACAAATTAAAAAAGGAGAATTAATGAAAAAAATACTACTTGGTTCATTTTTAGCTGCTTCAATTTTAGCAAGCAATGCTTTAAGTAAAGAATTTATTCTAGATAAAGCTCATACAAATGTAGCTTTTAAAATCAAGCATTTACAAATTAGTAATGTAAATGGAAATTTTAAAGACTATGATGCAGTGGTTGATTTTGATAGTACTAAATTTGAATTTAATAAACTTCAAGCAAATGTAAAAGTTGCTTCTATAAATACTGAAAATAAAGCAAGAGATGCCCATTTACAACAAGATGATTTTTTCAAAGCAAAAACTCACCCAAACATCACTTTTACTATGAGCAAATATGAAAAAATTTCTAATGAAAAAGGTAAGATGTATGGCTCTTTAAATATTGCTGGTGTAAGTAAAGATATTGTTTTAGATACTGAAATTGGTGGGGTTATTAAAACAGATAGTGGTAAAGAAAAGGCGGGATTTACTTTACAAGGACAAATTAAAAGAAGTGATTTTAAATTTGCTCCAGATACCTCTAGCTTGACACTTAGCGATGAAGTGCAAATAAATATAGAAGCAGAAATTAACGAAAAATAATTTAAAAAGCATTTTACATTAAAGTAAAATGCTTTTAATTTATTTAGCTAACCAACCTTCTTTTTCCCATACTTTTTGCGCTTCTTTGCTTTGTGTAAATTCTATAAATTCAGTTACTTTTGGATTTTTTAAACCTTTTTGTGTTGGTACTATTTCAGCAGCTCTATAAATAATTGAGTTTTTATCTGCTTTTATAAATTTATTTTCTTTCTCACCAACTGCTTTAATCCAATGTGTCCAAATAATTAAAGCATCGATATTTGGATTATTTTTCCACTCATCAACTGCTGCTTTTGAATTCTTAGCATACACTTTGATGTTTTTTCTAAGTTTTTCTAGGTTTTCGATTTTTCCTGTTTTTAAAGCCATATCTTCATACAAGCCAACCTGCCCTGCTCCATCAACTACCATAACATTAACACCATCTTTTAAAAGGTCTTCAAATTTTTTAATTTTTTTAGGGTTATTAGCTCTTACTATCATACCTGATCCTCTAGCATTTAAAACCTGAACATCTTGTATTTTGATTTGTTTTGACATAGCTTTAACAAATCCATCCATCATAGATGTGTTACCAGAATAAATGATATCAGCATCCATTTTGGCTTGTTTGATCCATTTAGGTGTTGGCCCTGCATTAACGATAACTTTTTCTCCGCTTTTTGCCTCAAATTGTTTAGCAAGTTCTTTTAAAACAGGAGCTGGACCGCCTGGGCCATAAACTAAAATTTCAGCATTCAATGCAGCTGCAGCAAATAAACTTAAAAATAAAAATTTTTTCATATTTTTCCTTTAAATTAATAAAATAAAATTAGAAATATAGCTTTTTAAAGTATATATTTTTTTAATCAAATAAATTAATATTTTTTTCATAGACAAAAAAACATTCTAAAAAGTCTTCTATGTTTTCTTTTATCAAGCAATATCTAAAGTCAAGAAAATTTTTTAATTCTTTTAAATTTGTATAAGAAAAATCACAAAATAAAGAATTTTTTAATGCGGTTTTAAAACCCTTAGTGTCTTGAAGTTTTTGTGCTATAAAGTCAAAATCCTCATCATTTTCCACGAGTAAAATCACCCTAGAGCTACCTCCAAAAACACAAATTTCATTTTTTGAGTTTAAAAAATAGGCTTTAAAAAGTTCTAATTTTTTATCATTAAAACTAAAGGGTAATTTTTGACTTTCTATAAATTCAATAAAACTAGCAAAAATATCTGCATAAAAAAATGCAAATTTTAAATCTTTAAAATACAAATTTTTACAAAGTAAGCTCGTTTGAAATAAAGATTTTGAGCCTAAAATTTCATATTTACAAGCTTTTAAGGTATGAAAATTTGATTTTAATTTTAAAATAAATTTTTCATCATCAGAACAAAAGAAAGTTTTTTCTTTAGAATTTTTTAAAAGATCAAAATCTAATAAAATATTTGAATTTAAGACTTTAAAATTAAAGGCTTTTGCAAATTTTAATTCTACATGATTGCAATATATAAATTCATAAGATTTTTCTTCACATAAAAATCTAAAAAGCCTAAAAATAGCTTCTTCAAGATCATCAACTTGAAGATAAAACACATCTTTATCTTCAAGATTTAATTTCTCCTCGCTTACTATAACATAAGCTCCAAGTTTTATAGCAAAACTAGCTTGTTCATTATTCTTAGCAAAAAATACACTTGCTTGTTTGACTTTGTTTAAATCTATACTAAAATCATAAACACTAGAAGTTGCTCCATAGTTTAAAACTTGAGCATTAATAAGCTCAATAAAATTAGAAATATTCATCTAGCCTATTAAAGCTCCATTTTCGATAAAGCTTTGTGGGCTAATTAAAACTAATTTACCATTTTTTTCTGCACTTAAAATCATACCTTGGCTTTCATGGCCAAAAATTTTAGCTTTTTTTAGATTGGTAATGACACAAACTTGCTTACCTATTAACTCACTAGCTTTATAAAATTTAGCAATACCCGAAAGCACTTGTCTTAGTTCGCCATTTTCAAGTTCAAGTTGAAATTTTAAAAGCTTTTCACTGCCTTCTATATTTTGACAATCTTTTACTAGTGCTACTTTAATTTCAATTTTTTTAAAATCATCAATTTTAATTTGAGCTAAACTTGGCTTCTCTTCTACTTTTTCTTCTTTTTTGTTTTCTTGGGTTAATTCAACTTTTGGAAATAAAGCTTCACATGCACTTGATTTTAAATCGCATAATTGATTATTTAAAATTAGTTTTTGATAGTTTTCGTTTGAAATTTCAAAATTTAAAGCTTTGGCGATTTTTAAAGCTGTTTTTGGCATAGCAGCTGAAAGTAAAATAGTAACTTTTGTTAAAATATTAGCACATAAAGCTACTAAGGCATTAGCTTTTTGCATTTGATCATTTTTAATTAAATTCCAAGGCTCATACCTACTAATACTTAAATTTGCTAAAGATAAAGCCTTAAAAAGCTCTTCTAAATAGCGATTTGGCTGGATATTTTCTAAAGCATTGATTGCATTATCTAAATACTCTTTACATTCATTTAATTCTTGATTAAAATACAAATTCACATCTTTACAATCAATAATATTTTGAGAATACTTAGCACTCATACCGATAATTCTGTTTAATAAATTTCCAAGCTCATTGCTTAATTCTGCATTGATTCTAGTGATTAATGCTTTTTGTGAAAAATCCCCATCATTGCCAAAAGGAACTTCTCTGAGTAAAAAATATCTAAAAGCTTCTAAACCAAAAGTATCTGCTACTTCTTTAGGTGCTACTACATTGCCTTTAGATTTGCTCATTTTTTCACCATCTTTAGTCCACCAGCCATGCGCTGCTACAAATTTAGGCAAAGGGAGTTCTAAACTCATCAAAAACGCAGGCCAATACACCGCATGAAAACGCAAGATATCTTTACCTACAAAATGAATATGAGCAGGCCATAGATCCATATTTTTATCATCAAGTCCATAACCCAAAGCACTCACATAATTCATCAAAGCATCAAGCCAAACATATACCACATGTTTTTCATCATTTAGTTCTTTTGGAAGCTTTATACCCCATTCAAAACTCGTTCTTGTAATAGAAAGATCTTTTAAACCACCTTCTACAAAGTGGATTAATTCATTGGCCTTATTTTTAGGTAAAATCGGCTCTTTTTCTTTATACCATTTAAGAATTTGATCTTGATATTTAGAAAGCTTGAAAAAATAACTTTCTTCTTTTAAAAGCTGTGTTTTTTTACCACAATCTGGACAATGACACTCATTTACAAGCTGAGTTTGGGTAAAATAGCTCTCACAAGAAACACAATAAAAGCCTTCATAAGTTCCTTTATAAATATCACCTTTATCAAACATTTTTTTAAATGCTTTTTGTACGCTTAATTTGTGATTTTCATCTGTAGTTCTAATGAAATAATCATAAGAAATCTCAAACTCATCCCAAAGTTTTTTAAATTTAGCACTAATTTCATCTGCATATTCTTTAGGGGTAAAATTTCTAGCACTAGCAGCTTGCTCTATCTTTTGGCCATGTTCATCTGTACCTGTTAAAAAGAATGTTTTTTCTCCTTGCAAGCGATAAAATCTAGCCAAAGTATCTGCTATAATCGTAGTGTAAGCATGACCAATGTGTGCCACATCATTTACATAATATATCGGAGTAGTAATATAACGCATTTTAAACCTTTAATTAAAAATCAAATCCACCTTCTTTACCTTTAGACATACTCTTATAAACTGCATCAATATACTCTTTTCTTAAAGAGCACTCAAAAATCATAGAGCAAGGTAAACAAGATTTTAAGTTTTTATCATTTTGACAAGCTTGAAGTTCGTTTTTTTTAACTTCTAAAGCTAGTTCAAATTCATCTTTAACTTCAGTCATTAAAGCCCTTTATAAGCTTGTTTTAGTTTTTCAATTTCATATTTTGAGCCCAAAAAGCATGGTGTACTTGCATGGATTTTTTCAAATTCTAAATCAAGTAAAGAGTTATTTTCTCCATTAGTAGAAAGCCCTCCTGCTTTTTCAAAAATAAAAGCAAAAGGAAATACCTCAAAATATGCTCTTAATTTTCCATTTGGTGCATCGCTTGTTGCGGGATATGAAAATAATCCTCCACCTTTGAGTAAAATTTGGTGTAAATCACTCACCATAGCACCTGAATATCTTAAGCGATATCCTTCATCAAATAAAGCTTTTATAAAAGCTCTATGAGTATTTGACCAATTTTTTTGTGTCCCACCACTTGCATTTAATTTGCCTTTTTCGTTTAATTTTAAATCCTTAACAAAAATAAATTCATCATTTTCATTTAACCTATAAAGCTTAGGAGTATCTATGCATACTATAAGCTCTAAGCGCACACCATAAATAGCATAAACTGCTGCTTTTAGATTTTTTACACTAGCTTCTTGCTCATAAATAGCAAAAATAGAACCTATAGCAAAATTTACATCTACCAAAGATGAGCCATCTAAAGGATCATAAGCAACAATGTATTTTTCATTTTCATTGATTAATAATTGTTCTTGCTTTTCCTCGCTAATTAAGCTTTTTATACCTTTGCTTTGCTTTAAAATTCTAGTGATAATCTCATCGCTTTTTACATCAAGTTTTAATTGATTATCTCCGGTTGCATTTTGAGAAGTAGTATAATCGAAATCTTTTAAATATCTAAGTTCTTTTGAAATTTCAATCACTGCTTTTTGTATATCGTTAATTAATTCTTGCATATTTTACCCCTATACTTTTTTTGAATTTTTTAATATAAAATCACAAATACTTTCTAAATCATCCAAATAAAGCCAAGTTAAATTTTCATTTTCGATTTTCTCATAACTTGCAATAGCCTTAGAATAAGCAAAATAGCTCTCATCTACTTCTTTGCAAAAAACACTAATTCTTGGCATATCTAAGGTTTTTAAGCCCTCTATAAATAAAAAATCAAAATCCCCTAGTTTAGAAATAGCTTCATCTAAAGTGCTTGGAGAATGTGTAAATAAAGTTGTCCTCGTAGGACTTAAAACCATTACATCAGCACCGCTTTGAAAAAATTTAAAACTATCTTTTTTTGCTATATCAAAACTTGCTTTATCTTTTGGATCATGTTTTATAATACATACTTTATAATTTTGCTCCATAAAATACTTAGCAACTTGAGTTATTAAAGTTGTTTTACCTGAATTGGAAGGCCCGCTAAAAGCCATTGCTAATCTTTTCATAACTTCCTTAAATCAAAGAAAATAAACAAAATTATATCTTTTTAAAAGTTAAAAGCTTATAATTATAAAAAAATTAGGAATAAAATATGAAAAAAATTTATATGATTATTTTTTTAACACTTATTTTTACTGCATGTTCAAACAAAACCCAAAAACAAAGTGAAATCGATTTAAAAAGCCAAACTCTTATGTATGCACAAAAAATCAATTTTAATTATAAAGATAATAGAGTAGTTGCTTTGTTAAGTTATCTAAATCCTGTATTAGATGAAAAAAGTCAACAAGAAGTTTTTGTGCTTAGTTTTTTACCAAATATCAATATCAAACAAGAACAAATTTCAATACTCATAGATGGAGAAAAAACTAACTTAAAAACCTTAGATCAAAATGATGAATTGTTTAAGTATATCATCAAAAGTGATTATGCAAGTTATTACAAAATCACCCTTGATGAGTTAATACAAAAACCTATTTTGAAACTTGATTTGTGTTTTGAGAATCAGTGTTTTGAGTTAAAGTTTCAAAAAATTTCGAAATCGGTGTATTATCGTTCAGAAGATGCAAATACACAATATAATTAGCTAAAACCTTTTTAGCATACACCCTACTTTCTGCATAAGGAACAAGCTCCATAGATAAAAATGGCTCATACTTTCCTGCTCTAAACATATCTTCTCTTTTGAGCATTCTAGTGGTAAATCCTATACCTCCATTATAAGCATAAGCCACAAATACTGGAGAATTAAGTTTAGATTCTAAATAATCCAAATGATGATTTGCAAAAGTATAAGCTGTTTTTGGATCAAAAAGCATATCTTGGTCAAAATTTGGAATTTGTAACTCTTTATTGCCTATATGATTAGCCAAAAATGGAATAAATTGCATAATACCCAAAGCATAAGAAGTTGAAATTGCTGTTGGTATAAAACGACTTTCTTGTCTAGCTAAAGCTAAAATCATAGCCTTTCTTTGTGTAGAATAATCTTTTAAATACTCAAAATAAGGCATAATAAAATAATGTTTTTTAAAACCCTCAGCTCTTTCTTTAATATAAGCATAAATAGCGATATTTTCTTTAGTATAAAAATCTTTTGCAAGCTTTTCTAGCTCATTAGGAGTACCTTTTGCAATTTCTTTTGCAAGTTTTTGCCAAGCAAAAGGATCTTTCATATCAAAATCATTTTTTTGTTTTTTTGGACTTAATTCTTCTATTTTAGGCAAAGGCAAGCCCTTTAACTCCCTTGCATAAAGACTATAAATATTTAAAGAATCACTTTGAGCAAGCTCATCAAGATACTTTTTATCTTGAGTGATTAAATAAATCCAAAAATTTGCATTATCTACTAAAGGCTTACTTTTAAAAGTATCTTTTGCTACTTGGAAAAATTCCAGTGCTTTTTTATCATCATTTTCTAAAATAGCATTCACACCTAAGTAAAAAGCATTATCTTGAAAAGTTAAATTTGCATCTACATTAACCAAAGATTTTCTTATCAATGGACTTTTTTTCTTAATGATGATTTCTTTTACAAAATTTGTAAATTCTTTTTCTTTTGCTAATTCATCAGCAAAATCTTTTTCTAAGAAAAAATCCTTTTTATCTTTTAAAAAGCCATAAATTTTATAAAAATTTGCACTATCATAATTTAAAACCGCATAACTTAGAGGATCTTTAGCATTAAAAGCTTCTAAAAGCTTTACTAAATTTGGGTTATCCTGTGGAATAATTTTTTTCATCTCATTACGCGTTGAAGTATTAAGATCTTGTATAAAAGTTAAACTGTTTAATCTTATAAGCTGACAAGTAGCATTAGCATCTAAGATATTTTGCGCATTAAATTTATAACAAACTTCATATTCTTTATTATATCCCAAAGGTGGAATGATCGTTTCAATAGCATTTTTAATACGCCCTGCATAACGATAAATATGCTCTTTTAAACCTTCAACTTCTTCTTTTTTAAATTCATTTTTTTCTAATAAACGATATAAATAATAATCCTTAGCTAAAGAATTTGGTTTTTGCTCTAATTCTTTATAAGAATACATAGCACTATTTGCAAAAACTACTCCAGCTAAGAGTAATACCACACTTTTTTTCAACACTTATAAACTTCCTAAAATTAAATTTGATAAAAATATTTGTATAAATTTAAGCCCTAAAATAATAATCAAAGGTGCTAAATCAATACTTCCTATAGTAGTAGGGATAAATCTTCTTACAAAAGCATAAGCAGGATTAGTTAAACGATATAAAATTTGTACTATAGGATTATACGGATCAGGCCTTACCCAAGAAATTAAAGCAGCAATAATTACAATCCATACATAAATTTCAATCACTAAAGAAAAAATTTGCACCAAAGACACAATCAAACTTGTTCCAACTCCCATTTTACTCCTTTATAATTTCTTTAATAAAAGGCTTGATTAAAGTATAAATTTCACTCATTTCAGGTCCGTGAGTAACCCCTGTTAATACTAAACGCAAAGGCATAAAGAAATTTTTACCTTTTAAATTTGTTTTTTCCATTAAAATCTTTTTGAACTCATCATATTCTTGAGGTAAATCCAAATCTTTTAAAATCTCTTTAATCAACTTACACTCATTTTCAAATTCATTATAATTTTTGACTGCAAAAATAGCTTGTATTTTTTCTTTTATCTCATTTAGCGTGCTAGCTTCTTGAGTATAAAATTTTGCAAGCTCTGCTACATCTTTGCCTAAATTTAACAAAGAATTTAATTTATCATTATCAAGCATTTTTATATGCTCACGGTTAATTTGCATCAAGCGCTTAGTGTCAAATCTAGCAGGAGATTTTGAAACTTTTTTCAAATCAAACCATTCTATAGCTTCTTCTAAAGTAAAAATCTCTTTTGGAGTTTTATTACCTAAAAGGATTAAATAATTTGCAATAGCACTTGCTAAATATCCATTATCAAGCATCCATTTTACACTAGAATGAGCCTCTCTTTTACTCATTTTAACACCTTCTTCATTTAAAATGATAGGTAAATGTGCATAAGTCATGCTTTTATCATAACCCAAACTTGCTCTAATATGCTCTTGCTTAGGAGTATTTGAAACATGATCTTCTCCCCTTATAATACAAGTAACGCCTTCTAGCATATCATCAACCGCACAAGCAAAATTATAAGTTGGGGTTTTATCCGCTCTCATAATCACAAAACTATCAATATCTTCAGGATTAAAACTAATCTCGCCTTTAATATAATCAGTAAATTTCATTTGAGATTGAGGTTTTTTAAGACGAATTACAAAAGGTTTTTCACAATTTAACACATCAATATCTGCTAATTTTTCACAAGTGCCATCATATCTATATGCTTGATTTTTACTTTTAGCTAATTCCTTTTTATGCGCTAACTCATCCTCAGTACAAAAACAAGCAAAAGCTTTTTTTTCACTTACTAGCTTTAAAGCCATTTGACGATGAAATTTCAAATTCTCACTTTGTACATAATAATGCTGCCAAGTTATACCAAATTCTTTCAAAATAGCTTTTATTTCCTCTTCTTTTCCAGCAATATTTCTAGCATTATCCGTATCTTCAATACGCAAAATAAAATCTGTATTTTCTTGTCTTGCTTTAATATAATTAAACAAAGCTGCTCTTAAATTTCCAATATGCATATCTCCAGTAGGCGATGGTGCAAACCTATACATTATTTATCCTTTTAAAACTTTTTTATCATTATACAATTAAATACTTGCTATTTATTTTAAAAAAACAAAGTTCACACAAAATTCACTCAATATTTATATGATTTCACAAATAATTCAATTTAAAGGACAAAAAATGAAATTAAAAATAGCTTTAATGGCATTAGCTCTAGCAAGTTGTGTTTTTGCAAGAGATATGGTTGTAGGTATAAATGCTTTACCAGCAAATTCTAAAAATTTTATACAAAAACACTTTACAGGCTCAAACATAGCTTTAGTTAAACAAGATATTGATAGTTTTGATGTTTATTTGGACAATGGAACTGAACTTGAGTTTTTCATCAATGGAGATTGGAAAGAAATTGATGCAAAATACAGACCAATTGATACTTCTTTTTTAAGTCCAAATGTTTTAGCAACGATTAAAAAAATGCATCCAAATGCAAGTATAATTAAAGTTGAAAAAGAAATTCAAGGTTATAAATTTAAACTAAATAATATGATGGAAATTTATACTGATGTAAATGGAAATTTCTTAGGACAAAAATTTGATGATTAAAGATTAAGCTAAGCTTTTGCTTAGCTTTTATAAGAATTTAGAGCAAGCTCTTGTATATTATAATTAGCAACTCTCTCATAAGTAAAGCCTTTTTTCTCTAAAAAATCAAGTAAAATTTTCTCCATTTTTTCTAAAGCATTCAAAACTTCTTTTGAAAGTTCAAAACTCAATGGTTCTATGCGCTTTGGCACACAGGCTAAAATTTGAGTTTTAGGCAAATCTCCCATAAGCTCCATGTATTGTAAAGTTTGAAGCATTTCAACCTCATGTGCACTACCACTCCAATTAACTTTTTTGGGCATTGCATCATAAGGAAAGAAAAAAATATCTCCGATCTTAGCATCATCTGCTGCAATACAATCAATCACAACCATTTCATCATATTCAGCTATAATATAGCTAAGTTGCAAAGCCAAAGTTCCACCATCTACAAAGCTCACTGAGTCTTTTTCGTGATAAAACTTATAATTTTTTTCTAAAAGTTTGCAAAGATGAACGCCTAAGCCCTCATCTGCAAACATAATATTACCAATGCCTAAGATTAGAAGTTTCAATGATTTTCTCTTACAAATTTATAACCACTAAAGATAGCATCTAAAGCACCATCTTTACCTTTAACTGAGTTAAATACAGCCATATAAATATGCACTGGAACAAAAATCAACACAACCCACATTAAAATTCTATGGTAGGTTCTAACATCGGCTAATCCACCTAGCATTACCTCAATAGGTCTTAAGATATTGTATAAAAATCCTCCTAAGCCTTCATGATATACATGCATATAAAGGATCAATCCCGTTAAAATAAGCCCAAACATAACAAGATAAAAGAAAAAATAAGTTGCAAATTGCAAAGGATTATATACACCTTGTAAATGCGGGTGCTTTCCTAAAAAAATGTAAAATTTAACCTGATCTATCCATAATTTTACATTAAAAATATCTTTGATACTTCTTCTTTCATTTGCACTTTTTGGATCAAAAAAGAACAAATATGTTTTAAAAAGCACACAAGCTATCATGATAAAACCAAAAATTTGGTGTACCATGCGATATTTTGCCTGCATAAATAAAGTTGGTTCAGATGAAATAGATGGAGATTGAAACACATAAGAAATATAATATCCAGTCCCTACTAAAATCACGATCGCAACTGCTCTTAACCAATGTGTAAAACGAAGGCCAATACTAAATTCGTATTCAGCCTTTCTGTTTGATTTTAAGGAATGTTTAGAATCCATACTAAAGTCCTTTCCTTATAAATTTACATTAACTTTATACTCGCTAAGATTATTACCTTTAGTATCCATTACATGTACAGCACATGCTATACAAGGATCATAAGAGTGAATAGCTCTTATTATTTCTAAAGGTTGTTTAACATCAGCTAGTTTCATACCGATAAGACATTGCTCATAGCTACCGCCTACTCCATTTGCATCTTTTGGACTTGCATTCCAAGTAGAAGGTACCACTGCTTGCCAATTTTCAATTACACCATTTTTAATTCTACACCAATGACTCAACGCACCGCGAGGCGCACTTCCCATAAATCTACCTTTGTATTCTTTATTTTTATCGATTACATAAGTAGCACAAGTGCTTTCATCTGTTTTTAAATTTTCAACTAAAGAATTAAATGCTTTTAAACCATGATCAGCAATGATTTTAGCTTCAATCGCTCTAGCACCTGTTCTTCCTAAAGTACTCATAAGTGCTTTAAGTGGTAAATTTGTGGTTTTTAAGAATGAATCAACTGCTTCTACTACGATTTTATTACCCTTAGCATAATTTACTAAAATATTTGCTAATGGTCCAACTTGCATAGGTAAATTTTCATATCTTGGAGCTTTAATCCAGCTGTATTTACCTTTAGTATCAAATACCTTACTATGAACCATATTACCTTTATCATCAATGCTTTCACCATCAATTAAGCCTGTATAGTTTGGATTAGTTTTGCCATCATAAGGATGTAAAGCTTCATTGTCTGCATACCATGATCTTGTAGCTTCTTCAGTGATTTTAGCTTCATCTACTTCTTCAACCTTACTCAAATCACCATTTCTAATAATACCACCTTCAAACAGCCACTCATCGCTAGAAACTTGGAATTCTTTTTCGGTGTAGAAATTATTTACCCCTACATCATTTAACACACTTGCTTCTTTAGAATAAGCTTTTGCAGCCATTATGATATCTGGATAATAAGCACGATTAATAAAATCAGCTACTTCTTGGAATTTAGTCATATATTCAGCCATTCTTGATGGGTTTAAAAGATCCATAACACAAGTCACACCACCTACCGTTAAGCTTTGTGGATGAGGATTTTTAGCACCAAAAATCGCCATAGCTTGAGCTATTGTTCTTTGAATTCTTAAACATTCTAAATAATGTGAAAGCGCAATAAGGTTTTGCTCAGGAGTAAAGCGATAAGTTGCGTGTCCATAATAAGCATTTGCAAATGGTCCAAGATTTCCTTTATCTACAAAGGTTTTTAGCCTTTGCTGTACTTCTAAAAGCTTATCTGCACCTGTTGCATAAGGCATATCAGTGTATTTAAACGCTTCATCACTTGCTTTTTTTACATCAGCACTTAAAGCACTTACAACATCAACAAAATCAAGCCCATGAAGTTGATAAAAATGCACCACATGATCATGCATGTATAAAGCTGCATTCATTAAAGTTCTGGTTAAAACAGCATTTAATGGCGGGGTAATACCTAAAGCATTTTCTACCGCAATAATCCCTGCTCTATAGTGTGAAAAAGTACAAACACCGCAAATTCTTTGAGTTAAAAAGCCTGCATCTCTTGGATCACGACCTTTTACAATAGTTTCCAAACCTCTCCATAGAGTTGATCCTGAATATGCTTCTTTAATGACATTATTTTCATCAACCACCACTTCAACTCTTAAGTGTCCTTCTATTCTAGTAAGTGGATCTATAATAATTCTTTTTGACATTCTTAATCCTTATTCTTTTCTAATGAAGCAATCACAGCATGCGCAGCAACAGCAACACCTGTTACACAAAGCACACCTATACCAATTTTATCTGAAATACTATCAGCACCCAAACCATAAACAGTATCAAATAATCTTCCTGCCATCACTTCTTCAAAAGGCCCCATAGTATCCCAAAAATCTGGTTCAGAACAACCTATACAACCATGTCCAGCTTGGATTGGCCATGAAGTATGCTGATTAAATCTTTCTCTTGAGCAATTATTAAAAGTATAAGGTCCTTTACAACCTACCTTATAAAGACAATATCCTTTTTTTGCCCCTTCATCACCAAATTGTTGCACAAACTCACCCGCATCAAAGCGTCCTCTTCTTTCACAAAGATCATGAATTCTTAATCCATAAGCCCATTTTGGTCTATTATAAGCATCAAGTGCTGGCAATGTTTGATACAATATATAATGAATCACATTACCTATAATGTTTTTCTCGCTTGGAGGACAACCTGGAACGTTAATAACTGTTTTATTTGTAACTTTACTTAAACTCACAGCATTACTTGGATTAGGTCTAGCAGCTTGAATACCACCAAAAGCTGAACAGGTACCTATAGCAAAAATAGCCAAAGCATTATCACAAGCTTGAACTGCTATTTGCTTACCTGTTTTACCGTGTGGTCCTATGGTTAAAAAGTTTTCTGTAGCACCTGTTGGTATACCACCTTCTACCATTAAAATATATCTACCTTTATATTTTTCCATAGCAGCTTCAAGATTATGCTCAGCCTGCCAACCTGCTGCACCCATTATAGTTTCATGATATTCTAAAGAAATATGATCAAAAATTAAACTATCAATAGTAGGAGCATCACTTCTTAATAAACTCTCAGAACATCCTGTACATTCAGCCATATGAAGCCAAATCACTGGAAGTCTATCACTAAGCTCAGCAGCTCTTGCAACTACTGGAGTAAAGCTAGCAGGTAGTGCCAAAAATGCAGTCATTGCACTAGCCCATTTCATAAAATCTCTTCTTGAAAAACCTGATTGTTCTAAGGCTTTAGAGATAGAAATCTCATTTTTCAAAAGAGGAAGTTTTTCTAATGCGTCTAAACGGCGATTAAAAATATCTAAATCACTCATTTGTTGTTCCTTAAATATAGAAATATCATTAAAGATTTTAAAACATTTATTGTTAAGAATAGATAAAAAAATAATATTTTTTTAAACAAATATACGAAGTATTTACAATTTAATGTTAATAGGATAATTTTACTCTAAAATAAGCAAGTATTGCACTTGCTTATTGTTTAATGATGACAATCTCATCATCTTTAGAATCTATAATAATCTCATCATTTTCATTTAATTCATCCGATAATATCATATCACTTAATTTATCTTCTACCATATCATATAAAGCTCTTTTTAATGGTCTTGCACCAAAATCTACATCAAAACCAACCTTTGCTATTAACCTAGCAGCATTATCGCTCAAACTTGCTTTAATACCTCTATTTTCAAGACTTTTTTGCAAGGTATTAAAAAGTAATTTAACTATTTTTTCAGCTTCACTTTCTCCCAAAGGATTAAAAGTAATAATATCATCTAAACGATTTAAAAACTCGGGTCTAAAAAAGCTTCTAAGGGCTTCTTTGATAGCTTTTTCTCTTTCTTCGCCCTTTAACTCCATAATAAAATTTGCACCTATATTAGAAGTTAAGATAATAATAGTATTAGTAAAATCAACCGTTACGCCTTTACTATCTGTAGCCCTACCATCATCTAAAATTCCCAAAAGTATATTAAATACATCTTTATGGGCTTTTTCTACTTCATCAAATAAAATCACGCTATAAGGCTTTCTTCTAACAGCTTCAGTTAACTCCCCTCCTTCTTCATGCCCTATATATCCTGGAGGTGCACCTAAAAGTCTTGATATGCTGTGTTTTTCCATAAATTCACTCATATCAAAACGCACCATAGCTTTTTCATCATCAAATAAAAATTTAGCCAAAGCTTTAGCACTTTCTGTTTTACCTACTCCAGTTGGCCCTAAAAATAAAAAGCTTCCTATAGGCTTAGTTGCTTGATTTAGCCCTGCTTTATTACGTTTAATAGCTCTAGCCAAGGCACTCAAAGCCTCATCTTGTCCTACGACGCTTTCTTGTAAATACTCTTGAATGTGTAAATATTTTTGCTTTTCAGAAGTAAGCATTTTTTGCACGCTAATACCTGTCCATTTACTTAAAATACCAGCTACTAAATCCTCATCTACTTGGTTTTTAAGCAAAACTCCTTCTTGGGTCATTTGTTTCCATTTTTCCTCTAAATTTAATACCTCTTTTTCGCACTCTAAAATTTTGCCATATTCTATTTCAGCAGCCTTTTGGAAATCTCCTTTATTTTTAGCTAAAATAGCTTCATTTTTTAAAGTATCGATTTCTTTTTTCTTTGCACTTATACCATTAAATACTGCTTTTTCATTTTCAAATTTGGCATTAAGTTTGATTTGCTCTTCTTTTAAATTTGCTAATTCTTTTTTAATCTCTTCTAATCTTTTTTCATTAGTTTCATTTTCTTCCATTTTTAAAGCTTCATTTTCTACTTCTAAGCTTTCAATTTGTTTTCTAACCTTTCTTAAAGAATTTGGCTCACTTTCTATTTGCATTTTTAATTCTGCTGCGGCCTCATCAATTAAATCAATCGCCTTATCAGGTAAAAATCTATTAGCTATATAACGCTTAGATAGTTTTGCAGCTGCTACCAATGCACTATCATTAATAGTTACATTATGATGAATTTCTAATTTCTCTTTTATACCTCTTAGTATTGCTAAAGCTTCATTCACGTTAGGCTCAGCTACATTTACAGGTTGAAATCTTCTTTGCAAAGCCGCATCTTTTTCAAAATATTTTCTATATTCTTTTAAGGTTGTAGCGCCTATAGTATGAAGCTCACCTCTTGCTAAAGCAGGTTTTAAAATATTTGCCGCATCCATACTTCCTTCATTTGCACCTGCACCTACAATGGTGTGAATTTCATCTATAAATAAAATTATATTTTTGTGTTTTATTACTTCATTTACAACAGCTTTTAATCTATCTTCAAATTCACCTCTGTATTTTGCTCCTGCTATTAAAGCACTCATATCCAAGGCTATGACTTTTTTATTTTGCAATGAAGTAGGAACATCTTTTTTTACTATTCTTTGTGCTAAAGCTTCTACTACAGCAGTTTTTCCTACCCCTGGCTCACCTAATAAAATAGGATTATTTTTAGTTTTTCTAATTAAAATTTGCATTAATCTTTGAATTTCTTCTTCCCTGCCTATGACAGGATCAAGTTCATTGTTTTTAGCTTTCATAGTCAAATCAATACCAAATTTAGACAAAGAATCAAGCGTTTCATCGCTTGTTTTGGTTTCTATTTTAGCTCCAGCTCTAATGAATTCTAATTCTTTTTTAAACTCATTTAAATCTACAAATTTAGATAAAAGTTCTTTAATAACCCCACTCGTACTTTCTGAGACAAGCCACATATCCACAGCCAAATAGCTATCTTTGTTTTCTAGAGCCAAGCCTTTTGCTTTTTCTAGAGAATTAATAAATTCATTTGAAAATTTAATATTATCTTTATTTACATTTGAGCTAGTAGGAAAAGATGAAATTTTACTTTTTACTTCTAACTCAAATGCCTCTTTAGAAACATTTAATTTATTAAAAACTTGATTTAGCAAACTTGAACTATCAACACTTAAAGCCCATAATAAATGCAAAGGTTTTATTTCACTATTCTTAGAATGAATGGCCAAAGAAATCGCACTTTCTATATTTGAAAGCATAGAATCTGTTAAAAAATCTTGTATATTTGCCATTTTTACTCCTTTTTTACTTTTATATGAGATGTATTATATAACTTTAGTCTATTATTGTCAAGTTTATTTAGTTATATTTATAAATAATTTTTTATATAAACACACTAATATAATAAAAATATTTACTTTATTTACGATTTTTTAAGCAAAAATAACTAAAATTAGATAATTATTTTATGAATTCATATTTATTTTGGAGTTTTTCCTTTGAAGACAAAAAGAAATCTTATTATCGCAGCTAGCATTTGTAGTTTAGTAACCGCTTCTTTTATTTTTACTAATTTACAAGCTAAAAACCCCGCTCCTAGTGAAGCAGAAAAGAAAATAGAAGCTTTATCTAAACTCACAAGAACCATGTCCATCATAGAACAATACTATGTTGATGATGTTAATTATACAGATTTGGTTGATAAATCCATAGCAGGCTTACTAACAAATTTAGATGCTCATTCTTCTTTCTTAGATGAAAAAGGTTATAAAGAACTTAAAGAGCAAACTAATGGAGAATTTGGTGGACTTGGCTTTACTATTACGCAAAAAGATGGAGCAATTAGCGTTGTAGCTCCTATAGAAGGAAGTCCAGCAGATAAAGCAGGCATTAAAACTGATGATATTATCTTAAGAATTAATAACGAATCAACCTTAGGTATGACTTTAAATGAAGCTGTTTCTAAAATGCGCGGAGAACCTAAGACAAAGGTCACTCTAACTATCTATAGAAAAGGCGATGCAAAACCATTTGATGTCAATTTAAAAAGAGATATCATAAAAGTAGATAGCGTTTATACAAAATTAATCGAAAATGAAAACTTGCTTTATTTAAGAGTGACTAATTTTGATAAAAATGTCGTAGATGAAGCTAGTAAAGCTATCAAAAAACATTCTAATGTAAAAGGAATTATACTAGATCTTAGAACCAACCCAGGTGGTATTTTAAATCAAGCTGTAGGCTTAGTAAATCTTTTTGTAGATAAAGGAGTCATTGTCTCACAAAAAGGAAAAATAGAAAATGAGAATGTAGAATTTAAAGCAAATCCTAGTAAAAAAATCACCAACGCACCTTTGGTAGTGCTTGTAAATGGTGGTAGTGCGAGTGCAAGTGAGATTGTAAGCGGAGCTTTACAAGATTTCAAACGTGCTATTATCATAGGCGAAAAAACATTTGGAAAAGGTAGTGTGCAACTTATATTACCTATGGATGAAAAAGGCAAAGAAGGCTTAAGACTTACTATAGCAAAATATTATCTACCAAGTGGTAGAACCATACAAGCTGTCGGGGTTAGTCCTGATATAGAAGTATTCCCAGGAAAAGTAAGTAAAGAAGAAAATCATGGCTTTGAAATCAAAGAAAGCGATCTAAAAAAACACTTACAAGCTGAACTTGATAAAATCGGACATCAAGAAAAGAAAAAAGATAATAAAGAAGATAAAAATATCATCACCAAAGAACAAATTGATAATGATATACAATTAAAAACTGCAATAGATACAATCAAAATTTTAAACATCACAAAAGGAGAGTAAAATGGCAAAAAAACTAGATCTTTTATACGAGGGAAAAGGTAAAAAAATGTTTAAAACTGATGATGAGAATTTACTCATCACGGAATTTAAAGATGATTTAACTGCTTTTAATGCAGAAAAAAGAGGTAATGAAGCGGGAAAAGGTGCGTTAAATTGTAAAATTAGTACTGAAATTTTTCATCTTTTAGAAAAAGAAGGTATTAAAACACACCTAGTAGAAACTATCAGCGATAAAGAACAAATTGTAAAAAAATGCAATATTATACCTATTGAAGTTATTACTAGAAATGTAGCCACAGGATCTTTAACAAAAAGATTGGGCATTAAAGAAGGTACGATTTTACCTTTTGCTGTAGTTGAGTTTTGTTATAAAAATGATGATTTAGGCGATCCTATTATCAATGATGAGCATTGTTTGATTTTAAATTTAGTAAAAAGTGAAAAAGATTTAGAATTAATAAAAAACATTGCAAGACAAATCAATTCTATCTTGGTTAAATTCTTTGAATCTAAAGGTTTAAGATTAATTGATTTTAAATTAGAATTTGGTATTGATAGTGAAGGAAATATGATACTAGCTGATGAAATTAGCCCTGATAGTTGTAGATTTTGGGATAGCAAAACTAATGAAAAATTAGACAAAGACCGCTTCAGACAAGACCTAGGTAATGTAAAAATGGCCTATGAAGAAGTATTAAAAAGAATTTTAAGTTAGGAAAAATAATGAAAGTAATTGTAAATATCACACTAAAAAATGGGGTTTTAGATCCTCAAGGCAAAGCCATAGAAAAGGCTTTGCATTCTTTAGATTTTAATAACATATCAAATGTTAAAACCTCAAAACAAATTAGTTTTGATATAGCTTGTAATAATAAAGAAGAAGCTTTAAAACATGTTGATTTAATGTGTAAAGAATTGCTTGCAAATACTGTGATAGAAGATTATGAGATAATATTATGAAAGTAGCTATTATTCGTTTTCCCGGAACTAATTGCGAGTTTGATACAGCTTATGCTTTTGAAAAACTAGGTGTAAAAACTGAAATCATTTGGCATGAAAGACAAGATTTTAGCGCAGATTTAATTGTTTTACCAGGTGGATTTTCTTATGGAGATTATTTAAGATGTGCAGCCATTGCAAAACTTGCTCCTGCTATGAAAACACTTAAAGAACATGTACAAAAAGGTGGATATGTCCTAGGTATTTGCAATGGTTTTCAAATTTTATTAGAACTTGGTCTTTTAAAGGGAGCTATGAAACATAATAATAGCTTAAGTTTTATTTCTAAAATGCAAGCATTGCAAGTAGTATCAAACAATAATGCTTTTTTGAAAAATTTCCAAAAAAATGACATTATAGAATTGCCTATTGCTCATGGAGAAGGAAATTATTTTAATAGCGAAGATGGTATTAAAATGCTAGAAGATAAAGATATGATTTTATTAAGATATATCAATAATCCAAATGGCTCTTTAAACGATATAGCTGGAATTTGTGATGAGAATAAAAAAGTCTTTGGACTTATGCCACACCCTGAAAGAATGTGTGATGATATACTTGGCTCAAAAGTAGGACTTAAAATGTTTGAAGGATTTTTAAATTGCTAAAAACCTTCAAAGTTTTTTGTGTTTTTTTACTAGCGTTTAATTTATATGCTCAAGAAAATAGCGTTTTTGAAGATTACAACACCTTAGAAAAAAATTACAATCAATTAGACGATCAAGCTAAGCAAATTTATCAAACTATCGCTCCAAGCGATGAGAGTAATTATGAAAGTAAAATCAATGATGAAAATTTTATTCCTCAAGGTTCTTTAGTATTAAATGCAAAAGAATACACTGATGAAGCTTATATAGATGAAGCTTTTGCTATAGATCTTGAGGTTATCACCACAACTAATGTAAGTTTTGATTTAAATGTGAGCTTTGAAAAAAATGATGATATGCTTTGGATTAATCCTAATCCTATTTGGGAGCAAAAGGCTAATTCATATCACACAAAATTATGGTTTGAAGCAAAAAGTTTAAATGCCAATTTAAATAAAATCATCGTTTCTTTAAGCAGAAATGATCATATTTTTCAAAGCTCATCACTAATTATAAAACCTATTAGACTTAAAAAAATCGACGCTCCTTCTAACAAATACTCACACATAGTTGCAAGTAATTTAGAAGTAAAACAAGTAAAAGCAAGCCATTTTGATAATGATAATATGATTTTATTTATAGAACTTGCAGGAGAAAACACAAACCTAGCAAGTTTTAATATAAAAGATATTCAAAAACAAGGTGTAGAGGCTATTAAAGGCGATTTTGAAAAACAAAGTGGATTTTATTATGCTATTTTAGATAAAAGCAAAACGCGTTTTGATTTTTCTTATTTTAATTTAAATTCTAAAGAACTAAAAGATTTTTCCTTAAAAATAGAACTTAAAGAAGATAGTATAAGCACACAAAGTGATTTAAATCCAAAAACTAATGATTTTAATTTTTATAAACAAGTGTTTTTGTGGAGCTTGTGTGGTATTTTTGCTTTATGGTTTGTATTTAAGAAAAGCTACGTAGCTTTAGGCTTAGCAATTTTAGCTTTAATAGCAAGTTTTTTAGCCCAAAATAACATATATAAAGCTATATTAAAAGCTGAAAGTAAAGTGCAAATTTTACCAACTCTAAACTCAACTCATTTTTATTCTGGAAAATATAAACAAGAAGTAGAAGTGCTAGATTCAAGAGATGAATATAAAAAAATTTTATTTAATAATGGAAAAATAGGCTGGGTAAAAAGTGAAGATTTATCAAAGATTTAAAGCTTTAATATTTTGGATTGAATTTATTTTTTCTATTATATTTTTATGCATTGCCTTTTTATTATTACAATCACAAGAAAAAATTTGGAAAATCAGAAAAGCATGGTCAAAACTGCAAAAATATGTAATAAATTATAAAATCCAAACTCAAGGTTCTATACACCCTCAAGCTAATTTACTTTTAATCAATCACCAAAGCTTGTTAGATATAGTTGTTTTGGAAGATCTATGTCCAAAAAATATATCTTGGATAGCAAAAAAAGAACTTGGTGAACTCCCCGTTTTTAAAACTTTGATTAAAAAACCTAAAATTATTTGTATAGATAGAAGTCCAAAAGGTCTAGTAAAACTTTTAAAAGAAGCCAAAGAAAGACTAAAAGAAGATAGAATTTTGGCTATTTTTCCAGAAGGTACAAGATCTAAAACACAAAAACTTTTAAAATTTAAAGTTGGAGCTAAAATTTTAAGTGAAAAACTTAATCTAAAAGTCCAACCTGTTGTAATTGTTGATTCAGCTAAAATTTTAGACACACAAAACTTTAGTGCAAATAGTGGCGTTTTAAAAGTAGTATTTCTTGATCTTGTTGATATAAGTAAAGATGATTGGCTTGAGCAAACTAGAGAAAAAATGCAAACAATCTTAGATAATGAAAGGTCAAAAGCTTGATTAGTACGGTTTTGGCTGTAGGTTTTGGTGGCTTTTTAGGGGCTATATCTAGAATGCTTACTAGTAGCTTTTTTAATAAAATCATTCCACATGATTTTCCCTATGGTACTTTACTTGTTAATATCATAGGATCTTTTTTAATGGGCTTGTTTTTTTCTTATGCAAACTCTAAAGGTGTGCATATTTTTACTAAAAGTTTAATTAGCACAGGTTTTTTAAGTGCTTTTACGACTTTTTCAACTTTTTCTTATGAAAATTTGCTATTTTTGCAAAGTGGTGATTATTTTCACTTTTTTCTAAATATTATTTTAAATGTTATCCTTTGTCTTTTGGCAGTATGGATTGGTTTTTTAATTTTTAAATAAAGGAGATATAAATGCAATTTCAAACTGAAGTCAATCAACTTTTACAACTTATGATTCATTCTTTGTATTCAAACAAAGAAATTTTTTTAAGAGAGCTTATTTCTAACGCGAGCGATGCACTTGATAAACTTAGTTATCTAAGCGTGAGTGATGATGCTTATAAAAATTTAAAATTTGAACCAAAAATTCAAATCAACTTCAATCAAGAAGCAAAAACCCTAACCATAAGTGATAATGGTATAGGTATGAATAAAGAAGATTTGATCAATCATCTTGGAACCATTGCTAAAAGTGGTACAAAAAGCTTTTTAGAAAACTTAAGTGGTGATGCTAAAAAAGACTCACAACTTATAGGACAATTTGGTGTAGGCTTTTACTCTGCTTTTATGGTGGCTTCTAAAATAGAGGTTTTAAGCAAAAAGGCATTAGATGATAAAGCTTATCTTTGGACTTCTGATGCTAGTGGTTATGAAATAGAAGATGCAAATAAAGATGAGCAAGGCACTTGCATAACCTTACATTTAAAAGATGAAGAATTTTTAAACTCATACCGCATTGAAAGTATAGTAGAAAAATACTCAAATCACATACAATTTCCTATTTTTATGAAAAAAGAAGAATATTTGCCATTAGAAGAAGGTGAAAAAGAACCTAAAAAAGAATTAAAAAACACTCAAATTAACACAGCAAGTGCTTTATGGAGACAAAATAAAGCCAGCTTAAAAGCTGAAGATTATGAAAGATTTTATGAACAAAACTTCCATGACTCAAACAAACCTATGCTTTATATCCACACAAAAGCTGAAGGTTCTATAGAATATAATTCTTTATTCTTTATACCTGCACAAGCTCCATTTGATTTATATAGAGTAGATTATAAAAGTGGTTTAAAACTTTATATAAAAAGAGTTTTTATCAGCGATGATGATAAAGAATTATTACCAACTTATTTAAGATTTGTACGCGGGATTATTGATGTAGAAGATTTACCGCTTAATGTAAGTCGTGAAATTTTACAGGAAAATAAAATTTTAAAAAGCGTTCAAGAAGCAAGTGTTAAAAAAATCTTAGCTGAACTTAAAAAATTCAAAGAAAAAGATAAAGAAAACTATCTTAAATTCCATGAGAATTTTGGAAAAGTTTTAAAAGAAGGTTTATATGGTTTTGGCGAAAATAAAGACGCTATAGCTAAGCTTTTATACTTTAAAAACTCAAATAAAGAAGAATTAATTGATCTTGAAGAGTATAAACAAAACTTAGCTGAAGGTCAAAATGAAATTTTTTATATTAGTGGAAAAAATGAAAAACTTTTAAGAAACTCTCCTCTTCTTGAAAGTTATAAACAAAAAAATATCAATGTTTTATTGCTTGATGAGGAAATTGACACCATAGTTATGCCTATGATGAATGAATTTGAAGGTTTAAAATTTAGTGCTATCAATCATTTAGCTAGTGAAGAAACTAGCGAAGAACAAAAGGCTGAATTTGCAAGCTTACTCATCAAAATAAAAGAAGTTTTAAAAGATGAAGTTGAAGAGGTAAAACTTAGCCAAAGACTTTCAAATAGTCCAAGCTGTATTGTTTATGATCAAAATAAACCTGATTTTGCTATGCAACAAATTCTTAAACAAATGGGGCAAGAACAACAAGTTAAACCTATACTTGAAATCAATCCTAATCATGAAATTTTAAAAGCCTTAAAAGAAAATGATGCCTTAGTTAATGAAATGGCACATATTCTTTTAAATATGGCTAAACTTAGTGAAGGTATGGGTATAGATAACCCTAGCGAATTTAACAATGCCTTAAGCAAAATCGTTTCTAAGGCTTTAGAAAAATGAAAAATATAGCTATTTCTAAAGATATTTTGCACGAATTTTGTATTATAGATGTAAGAACCCCAAGCGAATGGAAAAGCGGAGTCATAAAAGAAGCTATACTCATCGCACTTTGCGATGATAATGGCTTTATGAATGAAAATTTCATCCAAGAGTTTAAAGAAAAAGTAGATTATCAAAATAAAAACATAGCCTTTGTGTGTGCTACAGGCTCAAGAAGCAAACACACTGCTATGATGATAGAAGATGCTCTAGGTATAGAATGTACTAATCTAGATGGTGGCATGGTAGCACTTTTATCGCAAGGCTATGAAGCTACAAAAAAGGAAAGTTAATTATGAAGAAAATATTTTTATCTTTGGCACTTTGTGCTAGTTTTGTTTTAGCAGAAGTTAAAAATATCGATATTAATGCGGATATTTTGGAAAATTATCAAGTAATTGATATTAGAAAACCTAGCGAATGGGCGCAAACTGGTACAATAAAAAACGCCATTAAAATTAGCTTTTATAATGAAGATGGCAGTGTAAATAAAAATTTCGTTGAGGAAATTAAAAAGATTTCAAGTAATAAACCTATCGCTATAGTTTGTAGAAGTGGTTCAAGAAGCACTAAAGCTTCTGCTTTACTAGATCAAAATGGCATAGAAGTTACTAATTTAAAAGGCGGTATGAACGCACTTTTATCACAAGGCTATGAAACCTCAAAGTAAGTCTAGTTAGACTTACTTTTTCTTTGGCCTAAATACAGAAATTACTTCTTCGTTATTTTCAATATAAGCTCCACCTATCAAATCCACACAATAAGGAATAGCAGGAAATATAGGCTCAATGCATTCTCTTATAGCTTTTGGATTACCCGGTAAGTTGATAATCAATGATTTTCCTTTTATACCCGCACTTTGTCTTGAAAGTATAGCTGTTGGTACATATTCTAAGCTTTTTGCACGCATTAACTCCCCAAAACCTGGAAGCATTTTATCGCACACTGCTTGTGTTGCTTCTGGTGTCACATCACGCAAAGCAGGCCCTGTACCCCCTGTAGTAAAAATCAAATCACATTTTACTTCATCAGCCAAATAAGCTAATTTTTCTATAATTAAATCATACTCATCAGGAATTAGCTCATAATAAAAGCTTTTTTCATTTTTTATATAAGAATCTAAAATTTTTTCTATCTCTACTCCGGATTTATCTTCATAAACTCCACTACTTGCTCTATCTGAAAGTACTAAAATTCCTATTTTTACCATTTTTACTCCATTATGATTTTTTCTACATCTTGTTTTTCTATTTTTTCATTTTCTAAAAGAATGCTAGCTAATCTCACTACTTTTTCTTTCATTAATTCTAAAAATTCTTTCACTTCTTGCTTTTGCTCTTGCAATAAACCCTCATTTGCCATAGCAAAAGTTTCCATGAAAGTAAGCAATTCTTTAACCTTCAAAAGATCACTTTGTGCATTAGTATAGCTTTCATTAAAAATAAGTTCCATGGCAACTGAGCCTGCTAGAAAAACTTTTATTTTATTTAGCAATTCTGATTTTGATTTGATGGTATTTTCATACTCTTTAAATCTATCTTCTATCAAAGTAATTTTTTCAAATTTAACATCAAAATAAAAAGCACACAAAGCTTTAGCTGCTTGGTATGTGGCTTGAATTTTTCTTTCCTTATCACTTAGAGAGAAAATCTTTTTTTTACCCATTAAAACTTTATTAAGCACTGCAAAAAAATCATTTTCTTCTATTAAATCTGATTTTCTTCTTATAGCATTAATAGCCGCTTCATTAACTAAAGTCTCTAAAGCTGCTCCGCTAAAACCCACACTAGCTTTTGCAATTTTTTCTAAATCTACGCTAGATTTTTTTTCTTTCATATAATTTTGCAAAATATGCATTCTATCTTTAAAATCAGGCAAAGATATAAAAATTCTTCTATCAAAACGCCCTGATCTTAATAACGCATTATCCATAAGATCGATTTTATTTGTAGCGGCCATTACTATAACCCCACTATTATCTTCAAATCCATCCATTTGAGTTAAAAGTTGATTTAGAGTATTATCTCTTTCTACATTAGAAAAATCCCCCCTACTTTTACCAACTGCGTCAATTTCATCTATAAAAATAATACTTGGAGCTTTTGATTTAGCTTTTAAAAAAAGCTCTCTAACTCTTTTTGCGCCCATACCTACATAAATTTCTACAAAACTAGCCCCACTTTGATAAAAAAATGGCACCCCAGCTTCGCCTGCTACTGCTTTTGCTATCAAAGTTTTTCCCACTCCAGGAGGGCCTACTAGTAAAACGCCTTTTGGCATTTTTACGCCAAAATCTTTATATTTTTGAGGATTTTTTAAAAAATCAACGATTTCTAAAAGCTCTACCTTAGCCTCATCAACACCTGCTACATCTTTAAATTTAACTTCACTTACTACATCTTGTATAGTGTTATTTTGTTCATTTTTTTCTAAAATATTTTTTTCTAAAGAAAGTAAATTTTGTCTATCTTTATTTTTTTTATTAAGAAAGAGTAAAAAACTTATAAGAAAAGCAAGCAAAATAAATATGAAAAAAAACTCACTTAAATTATAATCTTTAGCATATTCTAAAGGAATTTTTTGCCACAAAGCATTTAAATCCACTACATCTTTAGCTATTAAAAAATTTCCTTCTTTGCTTTTTAATAATATTTCATTATTTTCTACTATGGCTTTTTGGATTAAATTTTGCTCTAAAAGCTCTTCATAAGCAGCCTTGCTAATATAATCAGGTTGATTTTTTATAAACGCAACTATTACAAAAACACAAAGCAATAAAAATGAAGCTAAGATAATCTTTTTATTTTTCATCCCCTAACCTTACATAATTACAATCTTCTTTGCATTCATATTTTTCAATATTTATCCATTGTTTAGCAATATCTTCTTTGCTTGTAATTTTGATTTTATTAAAAAACTGATCATAGCCTTCATAAAAACCATCTTTTTTACTCTCAACTAAAATTTCTAAAGTATTTTTTTGATTTTTTCTAAACTCATAATTATTTTGCGCAACTATATCTTTTAAAATATTTAATCTTTCTTTGGCTATTTCACCATTGATTCGCTCACTCATAGAAGCAGAATGCGTTCCATCACGCGGTGAGAAAATAAAAGCATGAATATGCGTAAGTTTAAATTGCTTGAAATTTTCTAAAGCTTCTTGCCATATTAATTCACTTTCTCCAGGGTGTGCTACAATAAAGTCTGTTCCTAAAGCAAAACCTTTTTGACTTAACTCATTAAACAGTGCTAAATCATTTTGCGTATGCGATCTTCTACGCATTATGCGTAGCATTTTTTCATGGGTATGTTGTAGGGCAATATGCAAATGCTTTTCAAGCCAAGACTCATCTAAAATTTCTTTAAAACTCTCATCAATTTGAGCAGGCTCCAAACTCCCAAGTCTTACTCTTTTTATGCCACTAACCTTACCTATTTCTTGTAATAATTTTCCAAGTGTAGTTTTATCTTTTAAACCATAACTTCCTATATTCGTACCCGTTAAAACCACTTCACTATAGCCATTTTGCGCAAGAAGTTTGATTTGCTTTATTATTTCCTCACTCGGCATACTTCTTGATTTACCCCTAACACTTGGGATTATGCAATAGCTACAAGCAAAGTCACATCCTTCTTGAATTTTTACAAAAGCTTTAGTGTGATTTTCATAATTACTTACGATTTTTGTATCAATAAAGCGTAAATTTCCAAGCTCATAAAAGGCTTTATCTTGCGAGATTAGCTCATTGATTTTATCTTTATTAGAAGCCCCTAAAACTCCAAAAATTTCTTTTTTATCAAAAAAATCCTTTCCCTTGCTTACAGCACCACAGCCTGTAAGTATAACCTTAACTCCATTTTTCTTTACACTATTAATATAGCTTCTAAGCCCGCTATCAGCACCATTTGTAACAGTGCAAGAATTTATCACTATCACATCAGCTTCTTGCTCATTTTGTGTGACAATATGATCTTTAATATAAGTTTTTAATAATTGCGTATCATAAATATTAGTTCTACAACCAAAAGTTTTAAAATATACTTTTTTTTTCAAATATCTTCCTTATTTTCTATAAATTCATGCTTTGCCATATATAAATTTTGCGATGGATAAGCTATTTTTATATCATCATGCTTATTAAATTCATTAATGATTTCTTTGCTAATATTACTTCTTAAAATCAAAGCCGCATAAGAATTTGTCATATACCAAGCAGAAATTCTCATACCATAACCTTCTAAAAATGTAAAAAACCTAGGCTCTACTTTAGGATTTCTAATGCTGTATTCATTTCTTAATTTACTCATAGATTCTTTTGCTATTTTTGTATAACCTTTAGAAGCTTTTATAACGATTTCTTCCACTATTTCTAAGGCCTTTTGATGATTTGAATCAAAAGTCAAAGTAATATCAAGTCCATCCCAAACTGTCTTCATACCATGATGGGTATAATTTGATATGAGATTAGTAAATATAAAATTATTTGGTATAAAAATTATCCTACCACTTCTTCGATTATCTGTATAAGTTAGCAAAGAAATATCTTCATATAAGGTTATTCTTAAAAACGAAATGTCAATTATATCACCGATATAATGTGTATTGTTTTGAAAAACTCTAACTCTATCACCCACTCTAAAACTTCCACCAAAAACTATCACACACCAACCAAGCATAGACATAAACATATCTTTCATAGCAATAGCTAAACCAGCAGAAGCAAAACCAAGCACAGTCACTAAGTAACTAATATTTTCAATATATCCAAAAAGCAAAATCAAAATAATCACATTGATATTAATAAAATTAATGATTTTATTTGCTGTATAAAAGCGATCATTATCGCCTATGTATTTTCTAGCTATAAATTTGAGTAAAAATGCTATGGCTATAACGATAATAATAGCCAAAACTATATTAAAAGCTCTTACACCTTGAATTTTAATAGAAGCTGTTGTTTTTTCAATTTCTTCTTGTATTTTTTTCTCATAAACAGAATAAGAAATTTCTCCAAAACGCAAGGTTTGCGAAAAATCTCTTACCATTTGATTGGATATTTTTAAATACTCATCATGTTCTTTACTAGGGGCCAATTTAGCTATCTCAGCCACTAAAACATTTTCTTTTATAAGCTCATCCAAGGTTTGCTTAAAACTATTTAAGAGATTAACATATTCTTCTTTATCACGTCTTAGTTTTTTTATGTGTGAGTATGCTGAAATGATGGCTAAAGGATTAGTTAGTTTATCTATTTTATCAACTTCTTCAGGAGCTAAAACCATCTTGGAAAAATTTGCACTTTTATACTCACTTAAAAGCTCTAATCTTTCTTTTAAGATTAAAATTTGCCTTTCTATAATGCTTTTATTGCGCTCATTAGCCTTTAAACTTTCTTTTTCTAAAGCTAAAATTTCATTTTGAGTTTTTCTATAAATATTAAAATTATTATATTTAATCACCCAAGTATTGTATGTTAAATTATTATGTAATTCATTGAGTTTTTGCTCTAAATGTTTTATATCATCTTGTGCTAAAAGCATCAAAAAAGGTAAAAATAAAAGTAAAAAAATCTTTTTCATGCAAACACCTCTAAAGTGCGTAAAATATCTTCTTTGTTTATATCATTTTTTATACAAGCTTTTCCCAAACCACAAGCTAAAATGAAATTAATCTTTTGAAAATGTGTCTTTTTATCCAAGAAAAAGGCATTGTAAAACTCTTGTGTATTTGAAATTTTATAAGATACGGGCAATTTAAATTTCACAAGTAAATTTTGCACTCTTTGGCATTCTTTCTCACTTAATAATCCTAAATTTAATGCTAAAATATTTGCCATATTCATACCTATAGCCACAGCTTCACCATGTAAGTATTTTTTATATCCTGTTTGATTTTCTATAACATGAGCAAAAGTGTGTCCATAGTTTAAAAGCATTCTTAAACCACTTTCTTTTTCATCTTGCGAAACCACACTAGCTTTAAGCTCTATGCTTTTTTGGATGATTTGAGCCAAGGTAATATCATCTAATTTAGCATTTAAAAATTTATCCTCGTTCAAATTTTCTAAAAAAGATAAAATTTCCTTATCAAAAACCACAGCCATTTTGATAAATTCAGCCATGCCCGCAGCTAGTTCTCTTGAAGGCAACGTTTTTAAAAACTTACTTTCACAATACACCGCTTTTGGCTGATAAAAAGCACCTATTAAGTTTTTGCCAAATTTATTATTCACTCCAGTTTTACCACCCACACTTGCATCCACACAAGCTAGTAAGGTTGTGGGAATATTAATAAATTCTATCCCTCTTTGATATATACTTGCTGCAAAACCACCCATATCAGAGATAACCCCACCACCAAAGCTTATAAGCAAGCTTTTTCTATCTAACTTATAAGTACACATTTGATCTAAGATATATTCTATAGTTTGTAAATTTTTATACTCTTCACCATCTTTAATTTTTATGATAAAAAGTTCTTTAGCTTGAATTTTTTCCAAAAGCGTATCTAAATGCAGCTTTGCTACTAATTCATTAGTTAAAATCACTACTTTAGTATCAAAATTTAACTTTTCTAGCTCATTTATATAGACATTATAACTTGTATTATTTTCTAAATTTACCTTAACTTGCATTGTTTTCTCACAGCGATGGTATAAATAATTGATAATTTTTACTCATCTTATAATATATCGTATTTAAATCTGTTTTTAAAATTTTATTGAAATTACTTCCTAAAATTTTTTCATTAAATGGCACAAAGTGCAATACATTTTGTTTGTAAGAAAATTTATTGATAGGGTTATGTTCTTTTTCCTCTATTAAAAGTAATTTTTCATCATGGAGTTTTGAAAGGCTTTCAAAATATTGATGGTACTCAAAAATTTCAGCTTTATTTAGTTTTAAATCATAATAATACAAAGCAAGCCCTAGTTGGATTTGCTTATTTAAATCAAGCATAATAGAAGCAATACCTTCCACATCTTCAAAATTTGAGCTTAAAACCACCGATGATTTTAAGTCAGCAAAATCCCCTTTACCTGCTTTTAACACAGGAATTTTTAAAGTAAAAAGAAAACTTTTTTCTTTCTCAAAAAGATAATCTTCCACTACAAGTAAACCTATGCTAGTATTTTCCACAAAAGGCTTAATATTTTTTACATTTGTACTTTCATAGTCAAATATCACTTCAGAGCTATTTTTATGCAAGGCTTTAAGTTTATAATACATAGGAGTTAAAGTAGGATTAATCACTTTAAAATAAAGCTTTTTACTATTAATCCTTACATGTAAAAGTAAACTTGCAAAAATAAGCTTTTCTATAGCAAACTCACTCATTTTTTTCATATCTATAATACAAAGTATATTATCACCAAAAGGCGATGGAAAGCGTCCTAAGCTTGTTTTAACATTAGTAAAAACACTTTGTAAAACTTTAGGATCACCTACGATTAAAATACTATCATTTGGCATTAAAATAAGCCCAGGTCTTGCTAGGATAAATTCATTATTTCTATAAACCATTACAATTTTAAAGCGTTTTTGGCTAATAGAGCTTATATGTCTATAAGCAAAACTTGATCCTGCAGGAATTTTTACCTCCATTATCTCACCTTGCCCAAGCCCTATAAATTGTGCCATAGAAGGCATGTTATCTAAACAACCTGTTAATCTCGTGCTTAAAGTATCATAAATATTAATCACTTCGCAAAAATTATCATCAATTTGACTATTCCACAAATCCATGATAACTATGTTTAATCTTGGGTGTAATTTTCTTAAATTTTTATAGCAAGCTAACATATCTGCTTCTTCTTGCATATAGATGATAGCTTGATGGAATTCTTCCTTTAATAAATTTTCTAGTTTAACCAAACTTGTAGGATCAAATTTATAAAAAGATATTTGTTCATTTTCTAAATCCAAATCCACACTTTCATCATTATAATAAACAACACTCAAAGACTCTTTAAAAGTTTTATTGCTATGAATTTTCCTTAAAAAATCTTTAGCAAAAATCCCATCAGCTAGTAATAAAATTTTATTCATTTACACCTCTAAAATATAAAATATAATTATAGCAAAGTTATAGTTTATATTTTAAAGTTTTTAAT
>NZ_JAKMQS010000060.1:0-521 GCF_025771685.1 Campylobacter sp. IFREMER_LSEM_CL2194 | reverse complement strand
AAAAATGGGTAAAAATTATTTGTTTATTACTAATCCACCACAGCTTAACAATGCAGCACTTTGTGAAGATTTGTATCAAAAAAAATTAGGAGCAATAATAAAAAATCGCCCTAAAGCTCTTACAAAAAATGAAAAACTTGGATTAAAAGAGCAATTTCCTAGTAAAAGAGATTATGGCTCTTATTTTATAGAAAGAGATGTTAAAAAGGAAGATGATTTTGTATTGCAGCTTTGTCCTTTTGTGAAACTTGATGGACAGATTTATCAAAAATATAAAAGGTATTTTAATTTTTATAATCAAACACTTTCTTGGATAGGACTTGATTTATTAGAGAGTGTAAAACAATCAGTTGAACAAGATTTTGCTTATATTGATAGCTTTTTTAAATTACCCAAAGAACTGGAAGAAATTAGCGAAAAAGAAAAAGAAAAAGTAAAAGAATATATTGGGCTTTTTAATAATTATTTAGATAATATCAATTCTTATTATGATCAAATGCAATTTTTTCTTGAGTTAGATC
>NZ_JAKMQS010000059.1:0-536 GCF_025771685.1 Campylobacter sp. IFREMER_LSEM_CL2194 | reverse complement strand
ACTCTAACTCAAGAAAAAATTGCATTTGATCATAATCAGAATTGATATTATCTAAATAATTATTAAAAAGCCCGATATATTCTTTTATTTTTTCTTTTTCTTTTTCGCTAATTTCTTCCAGTTCTTTGGGTAATTTAAAAAAGCTATCAATATAAGCAAAATCTTGCTCAACTTTTTCATATTCCAATCGTTCGTTTATATATTCCAATAAATAAAGTTTCATCCAAGAATATGGTTGATTATAAAAATTAAAATACCTTTTATATTTTTGATAAATCTGTCCATCAAGTTTCACAAAAGGACAAAGTTGCAATACAAAATCATCTTCCTTTTTAACATCTCTTTCTATAAAATAAGAACCATAATCTCTTTTACTAGGAAATTGCTCTTTTAACCCAAGTTTTTCATTTTTTGTAAGAGCTTTTGGGCGATTTTTTATTATTGCTCCTAATTTTTTTTGATACAAATCTTCACAAAGTGCTGCATTGTTAAGCTGTGGTGGATTGGTAATAAACAAATAATTTTTACCCATTTTG
>NZ_JAKMQS010000058.1:0-571 GCF_025771685.1 Campylobacter sp. IFREMER_LSEM_CL2194 | reverse complement strand
TGACTATACACTATCCTTTTAAAAAAGGAATTAAACCTATATTATGAACAATGCAAACTCTTATACCTTTTATAAACTTCTTAAAAAATTATTAAAAGATTACCCCAAAGAAGATATTTTTCTAAGAGCAAATAATGCCCTAATGCATCCTAACAAAGAAATCGAATATGTAAAATTCAATAAAAATATTAGTGATTTTCCTATTGAAATTATGATTAATTTTATGGGTCTACAAGGTAATACATCACAACTCCCTTCTTATATACTAGACAAGCTCTCTAGGAATGAGGATGGCGGAGATGGATGGAGTTTATTTTTTGATTTCTTCAATCACTATCTTCTTTGGATTTTTTTTGAAATTACCACTCTTAACAATTATCCAAAAAGTTTTGATACTAACTTCAGCGATAGAATTTCTAAAATACTATTTTCTATGTTAGGTATCAATGATACAAAAATAGCAAAGAGATATCTACCTTTTGCACCGTTATTACTAAGTTTAAGAAGACCTAAAAGTTATATTGAAAGAATTTTACAAATCACTTTTAATTTACAAAATCAATTAAATATT
>NZ_JAKMQS010000057.1:0-571 GCF_025771685.1 Campylobacter sp. IFREMER_LSEM_CL2194 | reverse complement strand
GATATTTAATTGATTTTGTAAATTAAAAGTGATTTGTAAAATTCTTTCAATATAACTTTTAGGTCTTCTTAAACTTAGTAATAACGGTGCAAAAGGCAGATATCTCTTTGCAATTTTTGTGTCATTGATACCTAACATAGAAAATAGTATTTTAGAAATTCTATCGCTGAAGTTAATATCAAAACTTTTTGGATAATTGTTAAGAGTGGTAATTTCAAAAAAAATCCAAAGAAGATAGTGATTGAAGAAATCAAAAAATAAACTCCATCCATCCCCGCCATCCTCATTCCTAGAGAGCTTGTCTAGTATATAAGAAGGGAGTTGTGATGTATTACCTTGTAGACCCATAAAATTAATCATAATTTCAATGGGAAAATCACTAATATTTTTATTGAATTTTACATATTCGATTTCTTTGTTAGGATGCATTAGAGCATTATTTACCCTTAGAAAAATATCTTCTTTGGGATGATCTTTTAATAATTTTTTAAGAAGTTTATAAAAGGTATAAGAGTTTGCATTGTTCATAATATAGGTTTAATTCCTTTTTTAAAAGGATAGTGTATAGTCG
>NZ_JAKMQS010000056.1:0-658 GCF_025771685.1 Campylobacter sp. IFREMER_LSEM_CL2194 | reverse complement strand
GTTTAGGGAGTGGCTATATTGCTTTAATATGTGCTGTATTTGTTGTTATATATAAACTCAAGAATTTGGAATTTGAGCTTTATATTGTTTTTTTCTTTCCTATCTTGCTATTTTATATTGCTATATTTTGGTTTATTTTTTTAAGTTTTTGTAAAAACTTCTTTTTTATTCATCTTTTTTGCTATTGTTTTATGTATATCTTTAATATAATTTTTAATGATTTTTATTTAAATCTTGCAATAATAAATATTTTATTAATGATAATATGGTTTTTTTTGTTAAATTGCATTTAAAATTTAAATTTTTATTTTTAATGATGTATTTTTGTTTTGAAATTGCAATATTTATAGGAATAATACCTTATGGACTTTTAGAAGGAACTATTTCGAAATGAAAGAAATAATAAAATATTATGTAGCAATTTATGTAGATGAGTTATTAGAAGATGAAATGTTAAAGCATGTTGATTTTTCTTTGCTATTTGAAGCAAAATTTTCTCAAATTTCTAAGCAAATCGACTTCACCCACGCTTTCTTAGGACTTACCAAAGATAAAAGTCCTGATGAACTTGATAAGATAGATGAACAATTAAGACAAGGATATCTTAAAAATAAAAAATGGGACAAGATAGATCAAAAATGATATGAAGCCAAAGAAG
>NZ_JAKMQS010000055.1:0-671 GCF_025771685.1 Campylobacter sp. IFREMER_LSEM_CL2194 | reverse complement strand
CATGATATGTTAAATATAAAAACTAAATTTTATTTATACCAAGGTATTTGAAATAATATACTTTAAAAAGGAGTATCAAATGAAAATCACAATGATAATTTTAAGCTTATTTTCTTTAGTATCTTTAGGTGCATGTGCTTTTAAAGAAAATAAAGCAAGTGAATTAGAAACTCTTGCAAGTAATTATGGTGGAATTTATATCTTTGATAAAAAAATAAGAGAAGAGATATTGGAAAATGAAAGAAAGAAAGGAGAGGCAATGAAAAAAATGTCTTTAGGGGATGATTTTTGGGATCAATTAAAAATCATAGAAAAAAAATTCCCTCAAGTCCTTTCTAATGGTTGTAAATATTATCGTAACGATTATAATTATGATGTAGATGATCCTGACTATGATTTTAACTTCGATGATAAACCCGAATTTGCATACTATGAAGATCAATTTAAAGCATATATGGGTGAAGAAAACTATAAAAAATTAAGACCTTATTTAGGTATGACAACTTATTATGTGTGTGAGGGTAAAAAATATCCTATTGTTTTTGCTACTATGATAGATTATAAAGTAAAAAGCTATGGATTATTTGGAGATGAAGGAAGAGGATTTAGCTTTTCTAGTATTAGTCGTAAAAGTGCAGGAGGAGGATCTTTTCATTATTTTACTAATGGTA
>NZ_JAKMQS010000054.1:0-758 GCF_025771685.1 Campylobacter sp. IFREMER_LSEM_CL2194 | reverse complement strand
CCACCACCCCATTGTATGACTGAGTTTGTTCCATTACCATTAATTTGCATATGACCATTGCCAGAAGTTATAGTCCCACTAGTCCCATGAGTAAATTTACCTCCACTAGGTAAAGCCATTAGTGGAGAAAATAACATTGATACCGTTACACCTGAGAGTATGATATGATTTGCTAGCTTTTTCATAATTAATCCTTTTAGTATATTGCTTTAGTTTAAATTCACTACTATGCTTTTTGCATCTTTACTTACACTTAGAGTGTATTTAGCTTTTTGAACTTTTGCTTTGATGTTTTTATGTAAGCTTTGATTATTTTTAGTAATAGTTTCTAATAAGCTTTGTAAGTCTTTTTGATTTAGATGTTTATTGTTTGCATCTACAAAGCCTTTTTCACTTTGCATTAGAATAATGCTTTTATTTTTTACATTATTGTTTGTATATACATTAATAGAACTATCTTTAGAAAGATTAATCACTTCTTTAGCACTTAAATAAGTTTTAGTATCATCTTTTAAGATAAAGCTATAATGATCAAAGTTATTGATAGTATTTGCTTTTATACTTGTATTTAATACTAAATGATTATTAGTACCATTTTTATGCATTAGTGCTTTTGATACAAAGTTATTGTCTTTTTTAGTTTGTAAAAAGCTTCCTGCTAATACTTCTATATTAGTATTGTTGAAAATATTAGTATTACCGCTTAGATATAAGGTATTATTATAGCTTTTATCATTTTCACTATATACACCAGAAGC
>NZ_JAKMQS010000053.1:0-771 GCF_025771685.1 Campylobacter sp. IFREMER_LSEM_CL2194 | reverse complement strand
AAATATCCATACTTTAATGAAATATTTTTTCATTTGCACATACTTTTGCACATACTTTGTATTTTATTGTAAAAATGTGTAAAAAAGTGATATTGTTTTGCTAAATAGGTGATGTATTAAAATTTTTAGAGTGTGAATTTCAAGGAAAGAATATTGTAGATTTAAATTCTAACAAAGAAAAATATTGCCTGACTAATGAAGAGCAAGTGTTTGAATATATTCAAGGAATAATTTCAAAAATAGAATATTTACTATCAGATGAATTACTAAAGTAGGTTAATCTTATTTTAAAGATTTAACCCCTGATACAACTTTAGCTATTTTTTTCAAAGCTATAAACATTTTTTAAAATCATTACCATTTAAATTTTTTCTAATATCTATAATTCTACATTATACTATATTAAATATTTTATTTTATATCCTGTTTATGCTGGTAAATAAAATATGAATGCTATGCTTTAGATAGTTTTAGAAGTTAGTAAAGATATTGTATGTTTAAAACAATAACTATTCTAAATGTAATAGTTGTGTTTTAAAAAAGCACTAGCAATATTGAAGATGATGATACTCAAGTTGGTATTAATGATGAAAATAATAATGGTTGGGAAGATGATGGTTCTTATAGAGGACAAATTTTTATCTTTAATGGAAAAGATAATAGATGTCGCTCTAAAGACAAATTTTTTGGTTTAACTGGTGGTGGTTGCTGTGATAAAGATAAAGTATTTATAGGGCTTGTACCTTGTAAAGAAGATGAAAAAAGCTAGCA
>NZ_JAKMQS010000052.1:0-795 GCF_025771685.1 Campylobacter sp. IFREMER_LSEM_CL2194 | reverse complement strand
ATTCTAAAAATAGTTTTTGTGTCTTTTTTCTGTTTCGTTTAATTTTTTTCTAGGTAATTCTTCTTTTTGCAATTCTTCATTCATTGTTTACACTCTTTTAGTTTGGATTGTATGGATTTAAGTTTATTGATTTGTTTTTGACCGAGTCTGAGTTTTGGATAATTATTGTTTATATTTTCTATTTTCATTTTAAGATAATCATCTTTATAGGCAATAAATTTAATTTTTGAATTTATAAGATTGATATATCTATCAACTGCAATATTAATTTTTTCTATGCCATTTAGAATTGCTATGGTTTTGGGATTATTTAAATCACAAATAGGAGCTATTGAAAGTTCTCTTAGGTACATATTATTAGCAAACGCACCATCTAAGCCAATCAATAGATTAATATATGTTACAATTTCTATTATTTCAAAATCATTATCATTTTTTTTCAAAAAATCCTCTTCTAAACGAGTATTTAGAAAAAATAAAAAATCTTCAAAAACTTTAAATCTTTCCTTGTCAAATAAAAAATAAGTTTTATGTCCTATAAAAGTTTTTTCATTATCTAAAAGATAAAGTATAATATCCATATTTATTCTTAAAACAATTCGACTAGCTTTTCTTGAAAGTTCCTCATCTTCATCTAGGAATGAATAAATAGTTAAAATTCTTACATCTTCAATACTAGCTTGTATCATCTTAAGATTTTTAATAATCATTTGTGTAACTTTTTCTTGATTATAGTTTTCTTTGCTTAAATTCTTAGCATATTCTAATTCTTCCTTACCTTCGTTTTCACTCCAT
>NZ_JAKMQS010000051.1:0-959 GCF_025771685.1 Campylobacter sp. IFREMER_LSEM_CL2194 | reverse complement strand
ATAACAATAAAATATAGCATATAAGCAAAAAATACTTTGCTGTGATTAACAAATCACACGCCTGCTAAATCCACCATTTATTACTTACTTCAATCTCACATTCATAATCATATTAGATAAAAAGATACTATCTTTATCAAAGCTTTTTAAGCTATATTCTAGTTTTAAATATCTTTTTTGTATATCTTGCATTAAAGTTGAAAGATTGTATAAACTTAAACTTTCTAATATATTTATAAGCTCTATTTTACTTAAAGTATTAAAATCATTCAACAAGCTAAGATAATTACTTACAATAGAAGAAGAATTTATACTATTAAATACAATTTTATTTTTTATATCTTCTTTAATAAAAAATTGATTATTTTTTATATAAAAATAATCTTTAAGATGATGATTACTTAATATTTGATTATAAAAACTTAAAAGGCTTTCTTTGCTATTTAAGTCTATAAAATTTAAAAATATATTTTCTTTTAATAATACTTCTTGTAATTGTTTTAAGTTTTTAAAAGCTTGATTTATACTAGAAGTATTTTTTAAAGCATAAATGATATTTTCATCTTTAGAAATTGTTCTATTTATATTATATTGCAATAAAGGATTTTTATAAAGTGTATCACTATTGATTAAGATATTGATATGAAAAGATTCTTTTATATCAATATGTTTTTTAATATGCAAAAATTCTAAAATATTTAAAAAAGCATTAGGTATGTAAAATTGATCTAAACTAAGTTGTAAAAAATGATTCATATTATGCATAGAAAAAATATCATTATCTTTAATCAAATCATCTTTATTTAGATTAAATAACATAACCCCACCAAAACCCAATAAGCTTAAATTTTTTAAATTCTCTAAAGCTTTTCTTTTTTCTAAATCAATTTGAAGTATTTTTTGCATTGTTTGTCCTTTTATTTTAATTTTACTTTAAATATTTTTTTGTTTTGATTAAA